>NZ_PPRF01000001.1 GCF_002902145.1 Staphylococcus rostri
AATCACTCACTGATGTTGACTCGCTTGCACTTCTTGACGCACGTTCACTTTCTGATACTGAACTACTTGTCGATACTGACGTGCTTGCACTTTCTGACGCTGATCTGCTCATGCTTTCCGATTCACTCGCTGATGTTGATTCGCTTGCGCTTCTTGATGCACTCTCACTTTCTGATTCAGAAGTACTTGTTGATGTCGACGTACTTGCGCTTTCTGATACCGATCTGCTCGCGCTTTCTGAATCACTTACTGATGTTGACTCACTTGCACTTCTTGACGCGCTTTCACTCGCTGAAACCGAGCTACTTGTCGATGTCGACGTACTTGCACTTTCCGATGCCGATCTGCTTGCACTTTCTGAATCACTTACTGACGTTGATTCACTTGCACTTCTTGACGCACGTTCACTTTCTGATACTGAACTACTTGTCGATACTGACGTGCTTGCACTGTCCGATTCACTCGCTGATGCCGACTCACTTGCGCTTCTTGACACACGCTCACTCTCTGATACTGAGTTACTTGTCGATGTTGACGTGCTTGCACTTTCTGACACTGAAGTGCTTGTCGATGCTGACGTACTTGCGCTCTCTGACGCTGATCTGCTTGCACTGTCCGATGCACTCACTGACGTTGATTCGCTTGCGCTTCTTGATACACGCTCACTCTCTGATACTGAACTACTTGTCGATGTAGACGCACTTGCACTCTCTGATGCTGATCTTCTCGCGCTTTCTGAATCACTTACTGACGTTGATTCACTTGCACTTCTTGACGCACGTTCACTTTCTGATACTGAACTACTTGTCGATGTAGACGCACTTGTACTTTCTGACGCTGATCTACTCGCGCTATTTGAATCACTCACTGATGTTGACTCGCTTGCGCTTCTTGATGCACTCTCACTTTCTGATTCAGAAGTACTTGTTGATGTCGACGTACTTGCGCTTTCTGATGCCGATCTGCTCGTGCTATCCGATGCGCTCACTGATGCCGATTCGCTCGCACTTCTTGATGCTCGCTCACTCTCTGAAACCGAACTACTTGTTGA
>NZ_PPRF01000010.1 GCF_002902145.1 Staphylococcus rostri
AACTGCACTTGTAGCATATGAACTATACATTCATTTAACAGCGAATGATGAAGTGGATGAGCCATTCAGTTCGCTAGACCAGGTTGATTTGAATGATTTTAGACCTGAGATAAGTGATTAGTGTTTAATATTTTTATTGGATAAATGGAGGTATGTAATGACTAAGAAAAAGTACGGGCTTAAATTGTCCACCGTTAGAAAGCTGGAAGACGAACTATGTGATTATCCCAATTACGATAAACAATTGGAAGATTTAAGGGAAAGTGTTATGAACCCTTGGCATCCTACTGATGAGAATATAGGTGGAGAGCATGTACCGACGACCTCGTCTAAAACAGAAATGGTTGTAGCTAACTATCTTTGTAATATAAGACGGGGCAAGATACTCGAGTTTAAAAGAGCAATAGAACGTATTATCAATACGTCTAGCCGGAAAGAGAGAGAATTTATTCAAGAGTACTATTTCAACAAGAAGACATTAGTTGCTGTATGTGGAGATATTCACATCTCGGAAAGTACCGGAAACAGAATCAAGAAGAAGATAGTTTTGAAATTGGCAGAAGAATTAGGGGAACACTAAGTTGACAGTAAAATGACAGTTTTTGACACCTAAAATGAGATATTATGGTAATGTACAGAAATGTACAAAGCGTGTTCTTTGGTGATTGTGGCCTGGCATTTTCCCTCCTTTCAAATAATTGAACGTGAAGGCGCCCAAGAGGCGTCTTTTTGTGTATAATAAAAGTTAAAAGGAGGACACCTTAATGCAAGAGACCCATTTCGAAAGTATTGTGAGTTTCAGTCAAAGTGTTTTTGCAGTACACTTTTTGTATCCGATGATTCTTTTATTTATTACCTATAACATAGTTAATAAAGGTATCGAGAAATTTAAGCATAAAAATGCTAAAGAATTACAATTGGATAGTTTTTATAGAGAACAAAATAGCGATAATTTAAATGAGTTGTTAAATGAATGGTCATCGATACTTTTTGAGCCTGAAAAAATAAATGACACAAGTTTTCAACAAAAATACAATGACATGATGTCTAAAACATATTTATATGGAGATAATAAATCGGTTAGTTTATTATCGTCTTTTCAACAATATAATTATAAAAATAGTGACACTGAAAAAGTAAATGCTGATTTGGATAAAAGAAGTTTGATGGTTATGATGTATGTTGCGTTGATTATGACAACGCTTAAAGAACAATATACAAATTATAAAGTCGAACCTGAAGTAGTTTTAAAAATGAAATTGCAGTTTTATGATGAGGTAAAATATTTGTTTCAAGAATATAAAAATGAAATTAATAAAAGTATAAAATATTAAACTCGCATTTTGCGAGTTTTTTTATTGCAATTAGCGTGAGAGTGGTGATATATGGGATGAACGAATTGAATAAAAAACAGAAGACATTTGCTGAGGTGTATGCTATACCAGGTACTGAATATTATGGTAATGCTACTAAGTCTGCTATTTATGCTGGGTATAGTGAAAAAACAGCTTATTCACAAGGGCAACGTATGTTGAAGAAAGTTGAAATACAAGATTACATTAAGGGTGTAGAAGAAAAACTCTTTGACGAGAATATTATGAGTGGTAAAGAAGTTTTGTATAGGTTGACAAGAACAGCAAGAGCAGAGCATACAGAAGTGGAAGCGATTGTTACTAAAACTGGTGATTATAAAGAGAACCCAGATAACGGGAAAATGCAACTTGTGTACGATGAACATGTTCAACTGGTATCTAAGCCACCTAAAATTAGTGATCAAAATAAAGCACTTGAGTTACTAGGTAAGCACCACAAGCTGTTTACTGATGTACAAGATGTGACCATGAATGGAGCGGTGGTATTTAATGACGACATCGATTAACTTGTCTGAATTGATACCAAAGCATTTTCATGATTTGTGGAGAAAAACAAAAGACGAAAACATCTTGAACATTGTTGCTAAAGGTGGACGTGGTAGTGGTAAGTCGTCTGACATATCGCACGTAATCGTCCAGTTAATTATGCGTTACCCAGTTAATGCAGTTGTTGTGCGTAAGACTGACAACACACTTGCCACGTCTGTGTTTGAGCAAATCAAATGGGCGATTGAGCAACAAGGTGTGTCGCATTTATTCAAAGTTAAAGTATCTCCAATGGAATTAAAATATGCGCCACGTGGAAATCGTATAATTTTTAGAGGTGCACAAAACCCAGAACGTTTAAAATCGCTTAAAGATAGTCGGTTTCCTTTCTCAATCATGTGGATAGAGGAACTGGCGGAATTCAAAACAGAAGATGAAGTTACAACCATCACTAACTCGCTGTTGCGTGGCGAATTGGGCGATGGTCTTTTTTATAAGTTTTTTTACAGCTATAACCCACCTAAACGAAAACAATCGTGGGTTAATAAAAAATATGAATCGTCACTTCAACCAGATAATACGTTTGTACATCATTCAACATATTTAGATAACCCATACATTGCCAAACAGTTTATACGTGAGGCGGAGGCATCTAAGGGACGTAACGAATTGCGTTATCGTTGGGAATACATGGGCGAAGCAATTGGAAGTGGCGTAGTACCTTTTAATAATTTACAAATCGAAACAATACCAGATGAGTTGTATAAGTCGTTTGATAATATTCGTAACGCTGTCGACTTTGGTTATGCAACTGATCCGTTGGCTTTTGTACGATGGCATTATGATAAAAAGAAACGTATTATCTATGCGATAGATGAGTACTATGGTGTACAAATTAGCAATAGACAGTTTGCAAAATGGCTATGGGAAAAAGGTTATCAGTCAGATGATATTTATGCTGATAGTGCTTAATGTTGGGCACGTAACTCGGTTAATTGCTGGGACCCCCTAAAGCTTTAGGTACCAAAGTGTAATAATCCTAAAGATACATGGGCAATCAGCAGCAATATCTTATGTTTTATGTCGTCTTTGAATCGCTTTGATGGTATAATGACAATTGAGGTGATGTTCATGAAGATGATCAAAGAAATTAAAGGTTTAGAAGATATTCTTGATTGTTATTTTGTCGATGAGTTGGGCGATGTTTACAGCTTTTCTGCTAATGGAGGTAAAAGGCGTAAAGATCCTAAAAAATTGAAGCAATATGTAAAAACAGGAGGGTATTTATATGTAGCCCTAGTTACTGAAAGTAAAAAAGTTAGATACTTAAGAACTCATAGGATAGTTGCTATGGCTTTTATAGATAATCCTAGTAATAAGAAATATGTGAATCATATTGATGAAAACAGACAAAATAACATTGTTGATAATCTTGAATGGGTAACTCCTAAAGAAAACAACATGCATTCGTTAAAGAAGAAAATGTATGTTTATAAATTTGACGGAGAACTTGAAAAAATTTACCGATATACAAGAGAATGTCAAAAAGACGGTTATAATCAAGGTCATGCTTGTGCATGTGCTAGAAATGAAATTAAATCTCACAAACAAAGAATATTTAGTTACAAACCTTTAACAAAAGAAGATGTTGTTCAACGACTATCGAAACCACACTATCTAAAAGGTGATCCAAGAAAGAAAAGTAGTGTAAGGGAGTAGAGTACATTCAAGTGGATGGAAAAGCCGAGCAATAAAGAGACCTTTCGAGGTCTTTTTTTATTGAAGATATAGTCTAATCTTGCAGGAAACTGTAAGCAGTTAATAACGGGCTAGGACTAACGACCCTAGTTGAATAAAATGGAACCTAAATCAATTGATGAGCTGAAAAAAGAACACGGCATCAAACGTATTAAAGGCGTTAAAAAAGGTGCTGACAGTGTTGAATATGGTGAACAATGGCTTGATGATTTAGAAGCTATTGTGATTGACCCTAAGCGTACACCTAATATTGCAAGAGAGTTTGAAAATATTGATTATGAGACAGATAAGGACGGTAACGTAAAGCCTAAATTAGAAGATAAAGATAACCATACAATTGATGCGACACGATATGCGTTAGAACGTGATATGAGGCAACGTAAGATGTCTATTTTGAAGTAAAGGAGTGATTGTCATTTATTGGCCAAATGAAAAACCATACCACGAACGTATCGTCGAAAAGCTTGCGCCTAAATACGAAACGCAGGAAGAAATGATTATACGTTTGATTAATGACCATAAACCTAAAATTGAAAAGATAACAACGGGAGAAAGGTATTATAATCATGACCCCGACGTATTACATTTAGCGCCTAAGCTAGACAACACGGGAAATGTTGATCCTTTAAAACCAGATTGGCGAATGTACACTAATTATCATCAAAACTTGGTGGATCAAAAGGTGGCATACGCTGTTGCTAATCCTGTCACTTTTGAAACGGATGATGATAACGCACTTAAAACAATACAGCACGTTTTAAATCACAAATGGGATGACAAGCTAGTAGATATCCTAACTGCAGCTAGCAACAAAGGTATTGAGTGGATACAACCATATATCGACGAAGACGGAGAGTTTAAGACATTCAGGGTGCCAGCAGAGCAAGCAATTCCAATTTGGACAAATAAAGAGCGTGACAAGCTGAAAGGATTTATTAGATATTATGTGTTGGACGAGGCTGAACGCGTTGAATATTGGACAAATACAGACGTTACGTATTACGAATATAACGAAGGTCAATTAATACCTGACTATTATCATGGTGACGAACATATACAAGCGCATTATTATGTTGGGGATAAGCGTATGAGTTGGGGACGTGTTCCTTTCATTCCGTTTAAAAACAACCCGCAAGAAGTCAGTGACTTGTTTATGTACAAGACAATCATTGACGCAATGGATAAGCGCTTATCCGATACGCAAAACACTTTTGATGAATCAACTGAATTAATTTATGTGTTAAAAGGATATGAAGGGCAGGACTTGGATGAGTTCATGCGTAATTTAAAATACTACAAAGCCATTAATGTCGATGGTGATGGTAGTGGTGTAGACACCATTCAAATTGAAGTGCCGGTGCAGTCATCAAAAGAGTATTTAGACATGTTGCACAATTATGTTATTGAATTTGGACAAGGTGTTGACTTTCAACAAGACAAATTTGGTAATAGTCCGTCTGGAATTGCACTCAAGTTTATGTACAGTAACTTAGATTTGAAAGCTAACAAGCTAAAAAATAAAACACTGACAGCTTTGCAGGAGTTGTTACAGTACATTATTGATTTCTACAAATTGAACATTAAAGTACAAGACGTCGAGATTACATTCAACTTTAACGTTATGGTTAATGAACTTGAGCAATCACAAATTGCAGTGCAATCTCAATTTTTATCTAAAGAAACGTTAGTAACTAACCACCCTTGGGTTGATGATCCAGTAGCAGAACTTGAACGAATTGAACAAGATAATATCGAATTCAACAATCAATTACCATCCCTAGAAGGTGATGAAGATGACAGAGCGCAAGATAACTAGTCAAGATGATATTGATAAAATCATTGAACAACTAAACAAAGAGTCAGATAGTGAGCTTGAACGCTTGTTTGCAGAACAACTTAAAGTGATTAAAAGAGAGTTGTATTCGATGTTCGGAAGGTTTGAAAGTGATGACCCACATGTGACGTGGACAGAATTTAATAAGTATGATCGTCTTAATAAACAGCTAAAAAGAATTGCTGAAATGATGACTGATGATTATAGAGAAGTGGCTATCAAAATTAAAAATACACAACAAAACGCATATATCGAGCAGTTTATGATGAGTCTATTTTTATATGAAATGGCTACACAAACGTCGATGCGTTTTGATGTGCCTACCGTATCCGTTATTAAAAAAGCGATAGAACAGCCTATTGAATTTATTAAGTTAATCCCAACATTAGAGCGTCATAGAAACGATGTTCTAAAAAGGTTACGTATGCATATTACACAAGGTGTTTTGAGTGGTGAGGGTTATGCTAAAGTTGCTAAAGCTATAAGTGATGACGTTGGTGTCAGTAAAGCAAAAGCATTACGCGTAGCGCGTACTGAAATAGGTAGAGCATTATCTCAAGCAAGTTTGGATAGTGCACAGGTAGTAAAAGACAATGGCTTTAACATGATGAAAAGATGGTTTGCTACGAAGGATAATCGTACTAGAGACACACACAGACATTTGGATGGTAAAAGTATTCCGTTGAATGAAAAATTCAAATCTAGCGGTTGCGTCGGCTTAGCCCCAAAATTGTTTGTAGGTATTAATAGCGCAAAAGAAAACATTAATTGTCGATGCAAATTGCTACATTATATCGATGAAGATGATTTACCAGGCATTATGAGAGTGAAAAACGACGATGGCACAACGGAAGTAATCCCAACGATGACATATTCTGAATGGTATAAGTCTAAAAAGAAATAATAATTGCCCAAAGATGCTTAAGGCGTTAAAAGGTGCAGACTCGTGCTGGATGAGACCAGTGTCAACAAAAATGTGAGGAGAATATTAAATGAAAAGAGAATTTTTACGTGGTTTAGGTTTAGAAGAAGATACAGTTCAAAAGATTGTGGATGAACATCATGATACATTACGTCAGTTCAAAGATAAGGCTCAGCAAGTTGATTCATTACAAGAGCAACTAGATAAAGCAAATAAAGAACTGGAAAACCGAGATCAACAAATCACAGACCTTCAAAAAGCTAAAGACGGGGATAATCAAGAACTTAAAGATAAGTTAGAGCAATATAAGCAAGAAAATTCCCAATACCAAGCTGATATGAAGGAATTAAAATTGAATAATGCTATCAAGTTAGCAGTTGCAAAAGATGCAAATGACGCTAATGATGTTCTTTTAATGATTGATAAAAGTACATTAGAACTTCTAGAAGATGGCACAGTGAAAGGTTTAGAAGAAGCAGTTAAAGGACTGCAAGAAGCTAAGCCTTATTTATTTGCGGATAAAAAAGCAACAGGACGTACACCGAATGATGGTCAAAGTCTTAACGCTAAAGATAGTGTTACAAAAGAAGATTTTAAAAACATGTCTTACACGGAGCATGTAGCGTTATTGAATAACGATCCAGAAAAATACCGTGAATTAACGAAATAAGGAGAATTTTAAATGACACAAACTAAAAAAGAAAATTTAATTAACCCAGAAGTTTTAGCGGCTGTTGTTGGGGGACAAATGGAAAATGCTATTCGTTTCACACCATACGCAGTCACTGATAACACGTTAGTCGGACAACCAGGAGATACGATCACAAGACCTAAATATGCTTATATTGGACCTGCCGAAGATTTACAAGAAGGCGTACCAATGGATACAACACAAATGAGCATGACTACTACTAAAGTCACTGTTAAAGAAACTGGTAAAGCTGTAGAAGTTACTCAAACAGCGGTTATCACTAATATTAACGGTACTTTACAAGAAGCAGCTCGACAATTAGCAATGGCTTTAGCCGATAAAGTTGAAATTGATTATATTACCGAATTGCGTACAGCTAGATTAAGTGCTACTGTATCTGCGAATGCTAGTGGTATTTTAGACGCAATTGAAGTATTTGATTCAGAAAATGAAGAAGACTACGTATTACACGTTAACCCTAAAGACTACAATAAATTAGTTAAATCTTTATTTAGCGCTGGTGGTAACGTGCAAGATCGAGCTATCGCTAAGGGTGATGTAGCTGAACTTGTAGGCGTTTCAGACATTGTTAAATCTAAACGTATTAATGAAAAAGAGGCGTTCTTACAACGTCGTGGTGCGATGGAAATTGTTAATAAAAAACGTCCAGAAGCATATACGGATTTTGACATTTTGAAACGTACACATGTCTTATCAACTAACTACCATTATGGTGTTAACTTAAAAGATGACAACGGTGTAGTTAAAGTAACGTTTAAAGAAGCTGCTGCTAGCGAAGAAATGTAATGGAGTGATGATTATGTTGTTTAGAGTAGTTACACGTTTTAAGGATGCATATGATAACAAACATTTGTATGAAAAAGGTGGTTTATATCCGAGAAAAGGGTACAAGCCATCTGATAGCCGTATTGCAGAACTATCGACAACCAACAATCGACGTGGTGTTGTAGGTATCGAGCCAATCGACTTAAATGGTTTGAAAGTTGCTGAATTGAAAGAGGTAGCGGAACATCTCGAAATTGAGAACTATGATTCTATGAAAAAAGCAGAGCTTCTTGAGACTATTGAAGGTGCTAACTAATGGAACCTGTAGAAGTAAAACGACTTAATCAAATGCCTATCGATGACACTTCGAATGATGAGGTACTAGATGATTTGATTGTTTTTTATAAAGGTATAGCGGAAGAATACTGCAATAAAACTTTTGATAAGCCATATCCTTTTGGTGTAAGAAAGTTTATTGCAGAAAGCATAAAATACGGCTCTACTGGCAATATTTCCAGTCGTTCAATGGGTACAGTATCATATACATTTGTAACTGAACTACCTAAAGCAACTTATCGTCACTTGAGACCTTTACGAAAGTTGAGGTGGTAGTATGTTCGATCCGTTCAACGAGTATCCACATTCTATACAAGTTGGTCGTATGAAAATTGTCGGTAAGTATCCCAATCAACGAGAGCAATTCGTGTCTGATAAAACAATACAAGGTTTTATGGACACGCCTACGACGTCTGAAATGCTTAAGTATCATCAAATGGATAAAACGTTTGACCGAAATCTATACACGCCGTATGACGTCGGTATAGACGTGTCGGATATTTTGGTATATGAAGGTAACAGATATCAAGTTGTAGGACATCCAGTTGATCAAGGCGGTCAACACGAAGTTAATTTAACAAGATTGCAGGTGGTTCCAAGTGGCAAAGGTTAAATATGGTAACTGGGACTTGGTTGCTGAATTAGAAGACTTCAGAGATGAAATGGAAGAATGGGTTAAAAAAGGCATTTTGAAAACGACATTAGCCATTTATAACACAGCAATTGCGTTAGCGCCTGTTGATATGGGCTTTTTAAGAGAAAGTATCGACTACAAAATAACTGATGGTGGATTTTCTAGTGTTATAAGCGTCGGGGCAGGGTACGCGGTTTTTGTGGAGTATGGTAGCGGAATTTTCGCTAGTGGACCAGGCGGTAGCCGTGCGAAGAAAATCCCCTGGTCATATAAAGATATTGACGGAGAATGGCATACAACTTCTGGACAACCACCACAGCCATTTTGGAACCCTGCGATTGATGAAGGGCGCAAGGTGTTTGAGAAGTATTTTAGATAGGAGATGGTGTGATGTGGGTCACTGCTGAACCACTACTGTTTCAAAAAATTATGAATAACTTAATTGATAACCCTATTATTGACAAGTTAGTCGGTGGTAGGGTTTTTGATTGCGTTCAAAAAGACGTAGCGTATCCATATATTATTGTCGGCGAATCGAATGTTACAGAGAGTGAGCGTTCGCCTGGCATGAGAGAGACTATCGCAATTACGTTTCATGTTTACAGTCAGTATGAAAATGCGGCAGAAGCAAGGGAGCTATTGAAGTATCTTAACTATGCATGCAGACAAGATTTGCGATTTGAACATTATGAAATCGACTGGATTAAAAAGGATACGTCACAAGTATTTGTTGATGTAGATCAATTTACAAAACACGGCGTACTTAGACTTCTGTATAAGGTACGTCATAAAACTTTACAAGAAAAAGGAGAGTAGATAAATATGAGCTCAAGCTATATTGCAGTCTGTGAGCCAACCAACAACACGCTCGGTGCGATGGGGCTGTTGGTTTCAGATTTAAAAGAGGGCGAGAAGAAGATTTCATCTGAACTAACGGAAAAAATTATTGCGGGTAAAACAGATTATTCGTATCAATCCGTTGCAGAAGAAATTAGTTTGACTTTCGGGAAAATTCCAGGCGACGAAGGTCAAAAACAATTCGAAAAAGCAATTAAAGAACGTAAACAAATCAAAGTTTGGTTGATTGAAAAGAAAAAACGCAAAGATGGCTATCATTCAGCGTTTGGCTATGCAGTTGTTGAAGAATTCGGTAATTCTTTCGATGATGAAGAAGATAAAATCGAAGTAACTTTAAAAGTTAAATTTAACACGGCTGACGGTGTGTTTGAAGAATTACCACCTTCGTGGTTAGACGCGTCTGTTGCGGGGACTACTGTTGAATTCGAGAAGCCTGGCGAATATAAAGGCGATCTTGAAGACCGTACAGCAACTGGCAAAACGTTTAGCGCTAATAGCGATGTATCCGCGACTGATGAAGAATCTATGTAATGAGCAGGGCGTGTGATGCGCCCTTATTTTAATTTAATTAAGCGAGGTAATAAGATGACTAAAAATGTATTTGAAGCAGAAAAATTTGAGCCGATTACGGAACTTGAATTTAAAGACGCGAAATTAAAAGCAAAAGGGACTTTCATGTTTGATATTGCAGCTGAAAAGTATGCTAAAACTGATAAGAATGGTAATACAACAAGTGGTTATCATGAAATCTTGCAAGGTATTTTGAATCGTAACACGTTGTCGATTGTTGAGTTTTGGGACTGTGCACTCGCCCATGTAAAAAATCGTCCAACCAAAGAAGAAATTCAAGATGTTATTCAAGATGTTATTGAAAAAGAAGGTACAACTTTAGGCTTGTTACAAGGTGCGGTTCAAGTTTTGAGTGAATCGGGTTTTTTCAAGGAGCAGTTCAAGATGTACTGGTTCCAGTTTTCACAAGGGCCGAAGATGGTCAAAGCAGAGGAACGCGAAGAAATGGAGAACGCGGTACTAGTGCTGAAAGAAACGTACAAAAATTTAACGGGCAAAGAACCATACTAAACTATAGCGAAATACGTTCTAAAACAGCGCAATTTTTAGGTTATGTCAGTTCAGAAGAATTATATAACATGACGCCTAACGAATGGAAAGACTGGATACGTGGTGCTCGTGAGCGTGAAATAGACATGCTTGAACGTAATATACACCTAGCTACTGCAAATGCGATGGCGCAAAGCAAAAAAGGTGTTAAGCCGATGTACAGAAAGTTACAGGAAGCACGTGAAAAGCTATTAAAAGATGACGTTCAAATTAGAAATGATCGCGAAAAAGAGATAGCACAGCGTAGACGGTTAAGAGACTTGCAAGTTAAGCAAGCAGAAGAATTTTTCAACTTTAATAAGTAAGTGAGGTGGGCTTGTGGAAAGAAACTTTTATGCGCGTATCAATGCGATTATCAAGAACTTTGAACGTAATGTGCGAAAAGCACAAAGATTAGCTAAAACGTCTGTTCCTAATGAAATTGAAACAGAGATTAAGGCTAATACGACAAAGTTTCAACGTGCATTGACGAGAGCAAAAGCAATGGCGCAAAAGTGGCGTGAACATACTGTTAATTTAGGTATGGAAACGAAAGAATACAAAGCTAATTTAGAAAAAGCAAAAGCGCAAGTTGCAAAATTCAAGCAACATAAAGTTGATTTGAAATTGAGTGACGAAGAGTTAATAGCTAAATATAAAACTACTAAAGCCACAGTAGAAGCTTGGCGTAAACATGTAGTCAAATTAGATTTAGATGCTAGCCCCGCTGAAATGGCTTTGAAAGGTTTTAAAGAAGATTTAATTGATTTAACTAAACATAAATTCGATATTGACACTGGTCGCTGGAAATTAGGCGGTAAATTCACCAAAGAATTTAATGAAATAGAAGGTCAAGCTAGAACAAGTTTTGGAAGAATCAAAAAAGTAATGGCAAAAACATGGCATGATGGTGGACGAGCTTTAGAAGACTTCAGCAGCAAAATGGATCACTTGGCTACACGTTTAAGAACTTTTGGTACGGTTTTTAGTCATCATATTAAAGGTGTACTCGTTGCATCTTTCCAAGCATTAATACCAGTTATCGCTGGGCTTGTGCCAGTTATCATGGCGGTTGGAAATGCATTGAAAGTTGTGACAGGTGGTGCACTTGCATTAGCTGGGGCTTTAGCGATTGGTGCAGGTGGCGTTGTTGCTTTTGGCGCAATGGGTATTAGTGCTATCAAAATGCTAAACGACGGAACATTGAAAGCGACGTCAGCAACTAAAAAGTATGAAAAAGCGCTAGATGGCGTCAAAGATACATGGACTGACATTATTAAGAAAAACCAAAGTCAAATTTTTACTTCGATGGCAAATGGCTTAAATACTGTCAAAGTGGCACTGCAAGACTTGAAGCCGTTTTTTAGTGGTGTTTCATCACAAATAGAAAAAGCAAGTGCTAGTGTGCTTAAATGGGCTAAAACAAGTAATGTAGCTAAAAAGTTTTTCCAGGAAATGGGAACAACTGGTGTTTCGATTTTCGGAGACTTGTTACGTTCAGCTGGTCAATTCGGTGCTGGTATGGTCAGCATGTTTACACAGCTTATGCCGTTATTCAAATGGTCGTCTCAATGGTTACAGAGACTCGGCGAAGATTTTAACAAGTGGGTAAATAGTGCAAAAGGTCAAAATGCTATTAAAGAGTTTATGAACTATACAAAAACTAATTTACCGATTATTGGCAACATCTTCAAAAATACTTTTGCGGGTGTTAACAATCTGTTAAAAGCTTTTGCAGGTAATTCTACTAATATTTTCAAAGCACTTGAAGATATGACTGCTAAATTTAGAGATTGGTCTGAAACGGTCGGTAAATCCGAAGGCTTTAAAAAGTTTGTTGATTATGTTCAGAAAAACGGGCCAGTCATTATGAAGTTGATAGGCGATATTGTCCGTATATTAGTTGCTTTCGGAACTGCGATGGCACCGATTGCTAGTGCGTTACTTAAATTAATCGGTAAGATTGCTGAATTTACAGCTGCATTATTTGAAAATCATCCGAATGTTACAAGATTTTTCGGTATTTTAACGATTTTAGGCGGTGCGTTCTGGGCGTTAATGGCACCTATCATACTCGTTAATTCTGTGTTAAGAAAAGTGTTTGGTACCAGTCTTTTAAGCATAGCTAGGCACATATTTAAATTCATTAGAAATACAGGATTGTTAAGAGGTGCTTTAAATCTTCTGAAAGGTGCTTTCTCGTTACTAACTAAGCCACTCGGTTTAATTACAAGAGCCTTACCGTTATTAGCGGGTGCTTTAGGAAGTATATCGGCACCTGTATGGATCGTTATCGGTGTGATAACGGCGCTTGTAGGTGCAATCGTGTACTTATGGAAAACAAACGAGAATTTCCGAAACACCGTGATTAATGCGTGGAATTCCATTAAAGAAGGTATCGGTAATGCGATTGAAGGCATTAAACAGTGGTTGTCTGATTTGTTTGCAAAAGTAAATGAAACGATACAGCCAATTCTTCCGATTTTACAAAGGTTAGGCGATTTTGCGAACCAAGCTTTAGGTGTATTGTTTGGTGGAGCGATTCAATTGCTGTTAATTCAGCTTCAAGGCTTGTGGACAATGGTGCAAGTTGTGTTCACGGCAATAGGCGCTATCATATCTGGAATGATTCAGTGGATAGTCGGACTGTTCACGGCATTCATTCAATTTTTAACTGGCGATGTTTCGGGTGCGTGGCAGACATTACAAACGACCATTTCAAATGTCGGAGAGACGATTTGGAATGGCATACAGTCAATTTGGAATACGATTACCCAATTCTTATTTGATTGTTACTCGAAAATTACTGGTAAAACAGTGTCGAGTTGGTCGCAAATTTGGGGTCATACGACACGATTTTTATCCAATATTTGGAATTCGGTTTCAAATTGGTTTACTCGAGTTGTAGCAACGGTTGGCGCAAAAATGGTTGGGGCTCTATCGAGAATCATTTCTACTGGTTTCCAATGGGTCAATTCTATTCGCCAAACGATGTCAAACTTCTTAAATGCGGTCGTTCAGAAGTTCTTTGAAGTGGTCAATGCCTGTCGAAATGGTATGCAAAGAGCATTGAGTGCTGTACGAAATTTTATTGGCAATTTTAGACAAGTTGGTATTGATATGATCGCTGGTATGATAGGTGGCGTTATTCAAAAGGCTGGCGATTTAGCTAAAGCGGCATGGGATGCAGCAGCAGGCGCATTAGCTGCTGCTAAGAGAGCGTTAGATAGTCATTCGCCATCCAGAAAATTTATGCAACTAGGTAGAGACAGTATGACAGGATTAGGAATGGGTATTGATCAATTTGCTGGTAAAGCAGCACGCGCGAGTAAAAAAGCTGCTATTGGTATTATGGATGCGTTCGATGCAAAACTAGCGCCGTCTTTTGATATTAGCGGTTTATCTAATGCGGATATACGTGACGTGAATGGCTATATCACTGAAGATGTTCGTCATTCAATTATGGAAAGTCAAAGACCGATTGTTAATCTTGAAGTACGGAATGAAGGAGATATTGAGTACATTCATTCGATTATTAAAGATTTAGACGCGAAAGAGTATTACACATAAAAAGTGAGGTGATGTCACTTGATTTATCGTGACATAGAGATTGTTAGGGACTCAAATATTTATAGATTGAGTGACAACCCTATTACTTTTAAACGTTTGAAAGTGAAAAGTTTTAACGTAAGTGATTTGGAACGTGATTATAAATATGAATCTATTGATCGTTTAAATGGTCGATTTAACACAGGGCATATTGAACAATCACGTTCGGCCACTTTAATTGTTGAATATGAAGTAGAAAAGATTGCACATGCGATTCACTTAAGAAATCAGCTTGCGAATCTATTTAGAGACACGTTCTTCATTAGAGAACTTGTTGCGACGAATGTTGAAGTGCCTTTCCAAAAATTTGGAGAGCGTGACTTTGATTTTCCTTTAAATTATGCGAGTGGTATGCAGTTAGAATTACATTTGATTGATGTCGGGGAGTACGACACAAATCGTACTTCTGGCGAAATCGAAATTACTTTTGAAACGAATGAGACGCCATATTATGAAAGTATAGGACGTAGTATTCAACTTGAGAAGTTGGATGCGTCCTATTTTTTATGGTCGTCGGACATGGGCATTGAAATGCCTTTAGATAGCAAACAGCGGAAGTATACGTTTAGCAATGTGAGTTCTGGCAATGTCTTTTATCATGGAACACAAGCTATCGACCAATTTACGTTTGATAGAGTCGTTACAATTACACTTGGTTCTGACACGAAAAAGTTCAGTTGGAATTTGCAACATTCAGAAGTAATGACAATCGAAGGTCTTAATTTGTATGCTGGCGATGTTATTAAATTTGATGGCTTGCAGACTTTCAGAAATGGTGTCGCAATTGATGAATATACACGAATGAGCCAGCCATTTTTTGAAAATGGTTTTAACTACTTCACGTTAAATCAGAAAGTAAACAGCATTGTTTTCGATATGAAATTTTATTACAAGTAGGTGTTTTATGCCAATTTTAATTAAAAATAGAGTGGGTAAAGGTTATCCAATTTATACATCAACTGTACTTACACACAAGTTAAGTGATGACGGTAGTTTGACGTTTGATATTTTAGAAAACGAGAACACATACGACCTTATTTCTGCAGTCGGCAAAATGTGGACTGTACATAATGTGGAAGGCGCTGATGATAAGCGTATTTACGTCATTACGATTATTGACCGACAAAGTCGTGGGGAAAAGCAATATGTGTCAATTACGGCACGTCAGAAAGAACTTGATGACTTGATGGTGTCACGAATTATTAGCAATGTGACTGGTAGTTTTACGGTCGAAAATTATTTCAAAATTGTTTTTGACGGGAGTGGTTACAAGTTCAAAATACCAGTAAAAGTGCCGTCTTCACGTTGGGAAAACGCAGGGGATGGCGATAGTCGTTATGAAATGTTTATGAATGGTTTGAATCGCTATGGGCTTGAATATACGTATGATCCTAGCTCTAAAACATTTATTTTAGAGCCATTTGTGGAAAAGACGGCTGCTTACTATATATCAAACAAAGTCAATGCGAATAATTTAAAGCTTGAGGAAGATGCGAGTGAGTGCTATACGTTTATTCGGGGTTATGGTGGCTTTGATGAGGGAGAACCTTTTACACAAGGTAGTGTACAAATCGAGTTCGCACATCCACTTTCAAAGGTTATTGGCAAACGAGAAGCGCCACCTAAAATTGATGGTCGAATTACAAATGTTGAGACGATGAAGCATGAACTAGAAGCAATCATCAATCAATCGCTCAAAACATCATTATCACTTGATTTTATCGCGTTAAGAAAACATTTTCCGAAAGCCATTCCTAAAATCGGAGACTTAGTTCCCGTTCGAGATGACATTTTAGACATTCGTGACAGCGTTCGTATTATCGAAATTAAAACTGTACGTGATGCGCATAACAAGATTATTAAACAAGACGTGGTGCTTGGCGATATTCGACGCCGTGACAGGTATACAAAGCGTGTGAACAATGCTGCAACGCTTGCGAGTGGACTTGGTGGTGGTTCGGAAGGTGTCCGTACGATTAGAACGGTCAATAAACGTATCATCGCTGCATCACAAGCAGTTAATGATGTGTCTAACACTTCCGCATCTTTAGAATTTGACGGTTTAGGTATTCATGCCAAAAGTGGCAAATATGCAGTGTCGTATATGCAAGATGGTATCAAATCGAGCAATGATGGCGGTCAAAAGTATACAACGTTGCTTACGGGTAATGGATTTAATATGGATGCAATGCCAACAGCGACTCCATTACAAAAAGGTTTAATGTCTACACAAGACAAAGTTAAATTAGATCGATTAGGTAATGAAAGCTTTATTACAAATGAAGAACGCGAAAAATTAGCAAAGTTGAACGCAAACGCTAAAGGGCTTGTTCTGACAGGAGACGACGGCAAAAAATACAATTTGTCTGTTGACACAAATGGTCAGTTAAAAGCGAAGGAGGTCTAATATTGAAATTAGATTTATTGAAAAAACTAGACGTATTTTTTAATGACAAATTTATAGGTCAGAATGAAAGTAACTATAAAAAAATTGAAGAGGCAATCAATGGACAGGACAGTGATTTGAGTAATCACAAAACAACGGATTTGAACGCACACAATAGCAAACAAATCACACATGAAAACACAACAGTATACAAAATGCTTATTTATCAGATGGAGCGTATACGCAACCTTGTTTTAGGTGTTGATGGCGATGGTATCAAAGAAGTGACAGACAGCCGTGTATCTATTGACGGAAAAACACATGGTTTGTTGTCTGAACGATTGTTTTATGATTTGAACAGAACAAATGAAAAACTAGAAAAAGTTGATAAAAAATTTGTGGAAATCAACTTTGATACATTTAATCCGGACAAAACTGGTGAAAGCCCAACCGATTTAGAGTTACAAGAGGCATTGGATCAAATACGAGACGCTGGTGCTGGAACGTTAGTGATTAAAAATGGAACCTACTTGATTAACAAGCGACTTACTGTTTATTCAAACACAACCATAAAGATGGAAGAAAACGCCGTTTTGTTAAGGGGAAATACAAGTTCAATCATTGATTTAGGTAGCATGAAAGAAGTGTTTTATGGCTACGATGGCGTGAAAAATGTCCATTTTATCGGCGGTACAATCGATTGTAATTTAGAACAAATCGAAAAGTATCCAACAACAGCTGTAAATATGATTAACATAAGACACGCTGAAAACGTGTCTTTTTATAATGTGAAATTTAGAAATACACTGTCTTATCATGCGTTAGATGTTAATGGTGTAAATAGATTAACCGTTGAGAATTGTATTTTTGAAGGTTATAAAAATTTGAATGGGGCTGAATTAAAAGAAGCCATTCAAATTAGTGAAGTTATGCCTGGGGGTATAGGTGGTCCAGGTGCATGGGACGGTACGCCGTGTAAAAACATTGTTATCACAGATTGTATATTTAGAGCGTCCGACATTGCTCCGAGCTTTCAAGTTTGTATCGGCAATCATTCAAGCATACATGATGTATTTCAAGAAAATATCAAGATTACAAACAACATTTTTGAAGATTGTTATATGGGTATACGTCCATTTAAATGGAACAACGTACAAATCACTGGCAATACTTTTGATCGTAACAACATCGGTATTCGTATAGCTGTGTCGAAAGGAAATACCAATAGTTCTAAAGATGCAAATGGTGTGCAGACTAATCAATCGCAAGGCTGTGATATCTATATTATTAAAGAAAATGTCTTTAGAGATTATAAAAATTGGGGCGTTTGTGCTGTTGGCGAAGAATATAAAGATAGTATTGGTTATGTCGGAAGTCTCAATATCAGCGACAATTCTTTCGTCTCCGAAAATGTTAGTACAAAAAATGAGGCTATTTTGACTGATTTGTGCAGAAATGTTCGTGTAAGTAACAATTTTATAATTTCTGGACATCGTGGTTTAAACCTCTCTTCATCTCATAATATTTTTATCGATAACAATGTTTTTAGTAGTCTTGTAACAGAAGCAATTTATATTAGTATCTCTGGTCATAGTGGTTATGCACAGGAAACAAGACATTTGAATATAACAAACAATACCGTCAATCAAACTGGAAAGAATGGTTTTTATATTCAAAATGCACGTTTTGTTTATATAACGCAAAACAAAGTATCTAACACAAGTCTTTTTACTGGCGACCAAGTGAAAAGGGGTGGTGTCTATTTGAATGATTGTAGAAATGGACGCATTGAGTCTAATGATTTTTGGGGAGAAAAGCATAGTTTTGCTATTTTAGGAGCGTCATTGACAAACTTCATTTCTTTCAACAATGGCGGTAGTGGTATCGTTCAATTGTTTGGAGATTCTGTTTACATCGGACATTACAACGTTAGTACTAAAAATAACATTTTCAAACGTGACATGAAAGGCAAGGTGTAGATTATGAACTATGACGCTAGACCTAACAAAAAAGTAGAACTCACCTTAGAAACAACAGCTTTTAAGCAAAGTAGAAGCGATTTAAACGTCGCTTTCTCTACTGCTGATAGGGATACTGGTATTTTTGAATTTACAGCAACACAAGGTAATAAGCCGTTGTTTATCGGTAATGACAATGCGGTTACAAGTATTATTTTCGTGCACTCTAATGGCCACAAAATAAAAATGCCATTAGAAATTACAGACGCGATGAATGGTAAGTTGTCTGTATTTGTACCGAACGATATTTTGAAAACACCCGGAAAAGTCACTGCGCAAGTTTATATTGCGAGAAGATCTAAAACAGATACACAGGCTGTTGTGGCTGAACGTATTTTTAGTTTTGTTATTGAGAAATCGTTGGCTTGGCAATTTGATGCGGAAACAAAACTTAATTACATCATTGAATTTGATGAATTAGAATCGCAGTTAAAACAACGTGCCTTTGCAATTGAACAAGCAATGCAAAATGCAGAAGACTATGTCGGTCTTATCAATAAAGCGAAAGACGATGGTTTATCAGATATACAAATTTTAAAATCTGAAACGATGAAAGATATTAAATCATTATCTACTACAAAATTGGATGAACTAAGTCAAAGTGCATCACGTTATGCTGCTGAATTAACTGAAATTCGCAATTCTATTAACAGCAAAATCGATGGATTTCATGATGGCATTGATGAAAACGGAGCGATAACCAGTTCAGATGCATCAAATTGGCAGAAAGCACCAATCACAGACGAAAATGGATACAGTATTACGATAGAGCTTATCGACTTTTTGAATATAGGCAATACGATAACAAAATCGGGCTTTTATTATGCTCAAAATGTCGAAAACGCACCATCTTCTGATATTAAAACTGGCTATATTTTTGCTAATTTTAGAAGTGACAGCAGTGGACAATTAGTATTTAGTCCGACAGACTCAAAAAAACTTTACAGTGTTCAAAAAGTGAATGGCATTTGGAGTAGTCTAAAAGATTTAACATTCAATATGGAAACTGAAAATGGCGCGCAATCTAAAGCTGATGAAGCGTATGAGAATGCTATTAGCTATTTCAATGAAAAGACAGCTACAAACTTTAAAACGCTTTGGAAAGGCAGTGTTAAAGAACAAGAAGGTGTCATCAACTTATCAGAAGCGTTCGATAATTATAAAATGCTTGTGGTTGTTTATGCGACAGTTGGTGGCATTAAGAATCTTACTAGATTAGTTCCAAATTTAAAAACTATTGTTATACATGATTTTAACCTTGCTGATTCAGATGCTGGAATGGCAAGGTTTTTTGAATCAGCTTTAGATGTTGTTAATACAACACAGCTTAAAATGCGTTATAACAACACGTACTTGCCGGAAGCTAACAGCGGAACATTAAATTCTAAAGCGATTGAAATACGTGAAATTGTAGGTGTTTATTAATGAAAATTGAAGTAGTTGATAACGTTATTTTATCTTATGCAATTGTCGGCGATGTTGATAATAGTATTGAGGTGGACGATGAATTATTACCAGCTGATTTTATAGAAAGTTTTGAACCTAAAAAATTTAAATACGAAAATGAGCAAGTAATCATCAATGATGAATTTGACGAATATGATTATTATTCGGATGACATGGCATTTTATAAAGTGCCAGATAATGATATGACTGTTGGGCATGATGATGAATTGCGAAAAATGTTTGCGAACATGCAAGTTCAGCTGGTACAAGCAAATGTGATGATCGCACAATTAAGTAAGCAACAAGCGTCGTTAACTGAACAATTGGTATTGATTAATAAAGAAAATGAAATGTTGAAAGGAGAACAAACAAATGAAAATGTTGTTTCCTAAATATGAAGATATTAAGCGAATGTATGATTGGGGTTGCTATGACAATAACCAAATCAAATGGTTTGTTGATATGGCAGTAATAGACGAAGCAGAATACGCATTGATTACTGGAGAGAAATACCCTAAATAAATATCAAAAGTCGGCACATAGTGTGCCGGCTTTTTATTATGGAAGTGAGTTGATGTTATGGCATTACCAACAACAGGAAAGCCGACAGCATCGCAGGTTGTTGATTGGGTTAGGGACTTAGCTAAAAGACGTGCTGGTGTTGATGTAGATGGTTATTATGGTTATCAATGTTGGGACTTACCAAACTATATTTTAAAAAGGTATTGGGGGTTTGTAACGTGGGGCAACGCTAATGCGATGGCAAACCAAAGTAATTATAGAGGTCATGCGTTCAAAATTTATCGTAACACGCCATCATTTGTGCCAAAACCAGGCGACTGGGCGGTTTGGGCAGGAAGTAATCCGGGTCATGTAAACATTGTTGTTGGTCCAAGTTCTACAAGCCGTTTTTGGGCAGTAGATCAAAACTGGAATAGCGCTAATAGTTACAGAGGTTCGCCTGCTGCATTAGTCAATCATACTTATAACGGTGTAACACACTTTGTAAGACCACCTTACAAGCCAGAACCCAAACCTGCACCAAAGCCGGCTCCTAAACCAACACCTAAGCCAACAACACCAAAACCTTCAACGTCTAAACCTGTTGAGAAACCGCCTGAACAGCCTAAATTTAAAGATGTGACAAAAGTTATTTACACTTTAAAACGCGATGATTTTGGTCAACGAGATAATTTTGAGCACCGTGTCGCATGGGGCAAGAAAAGACAAGGCAAAGTTAAAGGTATAACGGTTAAAAATGCGCACACAATGCGCTCTGTTCACGATTTGTATAATGATAGAAATCAATATATTAATACATCTGATTACCCTCACTACTATGTCGATTACACGGGTACATGGTCGCCTAGAGGCGAAGATTATGAGCTTCCTGGCGATCCTAACAACATTGTCATTGAAGTCTGCGGAGATTACGCAGACGATAGAGACGCGTTTTTGTTAAGTGAATTTTGGGCAATTATGTTGGGTTGGGAAATTTTTGAGAAGTACAATTTAAAGTTTGATTACAAAAGTATAAAAGTTGACGATGCCATTTGGCGCTCTCTAAAAGAACATGTTGCTTGGGACTTTGCGAGAGACGGTTTTCCAAGTCAAGCCAAATTGGAAGAATTAGCAAAAGCTTTGGCAGGTCTTTATGCAAACAAAACTACATTGCTTGCAAATGTTGGTTCTGAAAAAGTAACCAAGTCAAAAATTAAAACGACTGTTAAAACTACAACAACAGCTGTTCAAAAGCAACCTGCAAAACCAGCTTCCAAGCCAGCGCCAAAGCCAACAGCACCTAAAAAACCAGCCGTTGCAGCGCCTAAAATTAGCATAGAAAAAAGCAATTATACTTTTGTTCAAGCATTAAACCTTCAGATGATGAGAGGAGCTCCTATGAAGTCTGTTAGTGGTGGCTGGATACGTGCTACAAGACAACAAACAAGTGATGCGATGAACACTAGTAAAATTTGGAACAACGCGACACAACGCTATCAAATGCTCAATTTAGGGAAGTATCAAGGCGTTCCAGTCGCTAAGTTAAATCAAATACTTAGCGGTAAAGGTACATTGCACAATCAAGGGCAGGCGTTTGCTGATGCTTGTAAAAAATATAATTTGAATGAAATTTACTTAATAGCGCATGCGTTTTTAGAGAGCGGTTATGGTAAGTCAAATTTTGCAAGCGGACGTTATGGTATCTATAATTTCTTCGGCATCGGTGCTTTTGATAGTAATCCTAATAATGCAATCACATTCGCACGTTCACAAGGCTGGACGACGGCATCTAAAGGTATTATCGGCGGTGCTAAATTTGTGCGTGAGGGCTATATCAATAAAGGGCAAAACACATTGTATCGTATGCGCTGGAACCCTAAAAATCCAGCCACACATCAATATGCGACAGCTATTGAATGGTGTCAGCATCAAGCAACAACAATAGCTAATTTATATAAACAGATTGGTTTGAAGGGTGTTTACTATATAAGAGATCAATACAAATAAAGTATAGGAAAGAGGTTTTTCGTTGGAAAAATTACAAAAAAAGAAGGGGCTAGATTACTTCCAGAGAATAGCAATGTTGTGGTCCATTTGTTTTGGTATTGCGTCGACTGTGCGTGGTGCGTATTGGGTTTTTAACGCAGATGCTGCACAGCATGATAGCCAGTTATATGACACTATGCATGACGTATTGCCGTTAACTTTTTGGGGCTTACCTTTCGCTATTTCAGGCGTTCTATTGATTATTTCAGGTTTTTTAATACCTTATTTTGAAACAAATACAAATTACTATAGGTTTAGTTTCTTAGGTTATATAATTGCATGTCCTTTCTACTACATCTTTTCTGTCGCAGGTTTTAACAACAGTCTAAATATTGTTACTCCAGTTATAAATTTCAATTTTGCAGTAATAAGTGGCGCTATAGCGTATGTTACTTTTCGAAAGTTGAAAGAGGCGAAGAAAAATAGACAAAACTGATTACTTAACTGTAAAACAATATTTAGAAGATGAAAAACGTAGAGAGAAAGAGAAAGGTGCTATGCATCAGAGGATAAACAACGTAGACAATCGACATAACAGTCACTACAGCGAATTGAAATTGGTACTAATGACTTTTATAGAAAGTCAGAAACCATTAAACGAGCATATGCAAGGTATACGTGCAGACTTTAAAGAAATGAACGGTATTTTAGCCGAATACATCAGAAAAACTGACGAGATTCACGGCGATCTTGCTGAAATGAAAGAGAATCAAAAAAACGCAGCTAAAGACAGAAATGATTTTTTAACACGTGTCTTAGTAGCAGCAATTGGGGCTGGTGGTTTTGTACCAGTCTTAATACAAATGTTTTTCAAATAATAGTGAGGAACTGGAGTATTTCAGTTCTCTTTTTAGGAGATGATTTTAATGAACAAATCTATGATATTAAGAACGGCTGTTTTAATTTTAGCATTAGTCAATCAATGGCTGGCCAATCACAATATGTCGCCGCTTCCAACATCAGAAGACGACATCAACACGCTTATATTAACAGGTGCGGCCTTATGGACTTGGTACAAAGATAACCCAGTAACAAAAGAAGGTATTTGGGCTAATCAAAAATTGAAAAAGTATAAAGCTGAAAAGCAATATACAAAAGCAACTGGTCAATTGCCTATCAAACAAAAGGTTGAAGCTTCGAGTCTTTATGACACGACTGAGCAAAATATTTAAAAAGGGGGGTTAGGTATATGAGAACCAAAGATGAAGCTATCAAATGGATTAATAATTCTGTTGGTAAAAAGTACGATTTTGATAAATGTTACGGCTATCAGTGTTATGACTATGTCAATGCATACTTCTACTATATGACCGGCTTAGTTTTGCATGGGCTTTATGCTAAGAATGTTGCGATTGATAATGCAAAAACTTTAGCTAATATAGCGACCGTTTATAACAATACGCCTGAATTTTTGCCACAACCTGGCGACATTGTGGTGTTTAACGGACGTTACGGTAACGGTGCAGGTCATGTTGCTTTAGTGACACAAGCGACATTAGACAGCTTTGAAGTCGTTGAACAAAACTGGCTTGGTGGTGGTTTTGTTAATGGTGCGCCTGGCTGGGAAACAGCAACACGTCGCTGGCATTATTATGATAACCCGATGACATTTATTCGATTACATTATGCACAGAAAAAATCTATTAGGAATCTTATACCTGCTTCTGCACCTAAAGCAGTTAAACGTAAGATTGTGCTTGTAGCAGGGCACGGATACAACGATCCAGGTGTGGTTGGTAATGGCACTAATGAACGTGATTTTATTCGTCAGTATATTGTACCAAATGTCGCTAAATACTTGCGTTCAGCAGGACACGACGTTTATCTATATGGCGGTTCTGCTATGAATCAAGATATGTATCAAGATACGGCATATGGTCAAAGCATAGGAAATCGTCGAGACTATGGTATGTATTGGGTTAAAAATGTTCAGAAACCAGACGCTATTATTGAGTTTCATTTGGACGCAGCAGGCCCATCAGCAAACGGTGGTCACGTTATTATATCAGGCCAATTCAAAGCTGATTCAATAGACAATACCATTCAATCTGTTATTAAGTCGAATGTAGGTCAAATTAGGGGCGTGACAGCGCGTAATGACCTTTTGAATGTAAATGTGTCGGCTGAAATTAACGTCAATTACAGGCTAGCTGAACTAGGTTTTATCACAAATAAAAAAGACATGGACTACATCAAAGCGAATTATGATAAGTATGCTAAAGATATTGCGAGTGCAATTCATGGTAAGCCAATTGGCGGGGCGCCTGCAGGTCAAAAACAAGTTCAACAAACAACGTGGGCTTGGGGAGGTGTCTTTTACCCTAACACCGCGATTAAAGTCAGACGTTTGCCAGGTTTAGATGGAGAAGTCGTTGACCAGGGCTCATGGCTTTACACTAATAACGATTGGGTTAAGTTTGACCAAATCATTAAAAAAGACGGTTACTGGTGGATTAGATTTAAGTATCAAGCGCCTGGTGCGAGTAAAAAATACTTTTATTGTGCCGTTTGTAAAATCACAGATAAAGATGAAAAAATTAAAAATGAAAAGTATTGGGGTTCTATTAAGTGGACTTAAAAATCTAGGGTGGCTGTAATGGTCGCCCTGTTTTTTTGTGCGGAAATACAATGGATAAATTAATAGTAGGGGCTAACTAAAACTAACAAATACTAAAGAAATACAACAAAATGTAAAGTTTTTAGTCGTTATCTATTGCGTGTTTAAAGACAAAAGTATTAGTATAATAGTATATGTGTGTATTAGTAATATGCAAGTTTATAAAATAATCCTTTGGAATGGTGAGTTGATGCGATTTTATACATTGAGATTAATGGTTCATAGTTTGATATTTTTTGCGATATTTTACGTTACTTGCGATGCAGACAATTACAAATTGATTCTAAGTAATGCGCTTATTTACTTATTACCTTTTACTATGGACTTTAAAGAGAAATTTCTCGATAAAAGTTATTATCCAAAGAGGTATAAAATCGGCTTATACTTTGTTAGTATTGTTTGTTTTCTTATAGTTACATTTATGACTTTAAACTATATGGGTCTAAATATCCCTTTTAATAGTGTTCTTAGCCTGATATTAAAGGTCATCTTCATTGTGATATATTGCTTAGTGTTTGCAATTGTCTTATTAGACTGGTATTTTTTAAAAGATACTGAGGCAGAACTGATTCTTGCAGAAAAAGCTGGAAGAGACAGCGTGAGGGATCGGCAGTTAAAATCAAATTATAGACAAGAAAGACGACAATTAATACAAAAACAAGATTATAAGGATCATATTACTAATATGTCTCAGAAAAAAACTAGAAAGAAGTGAGGAGTATGATAATAAGTATAGTTTTATTAGTCTTCATCGCTTTGATTTATTTTGTTCAAGTGTACACAGCATATCTTACATTTAATTTAAAAAATATAAAATTTGGGAAGTCGCTAATTTATTTTACACTTCCGATTTTCAGCGCTATTGTG
>NZ_PPRF01000097.1 GCF_002902145.1 Staphylococcus rostri
CCGATCTGCTCGTGCTATCCGATGCGCTCACTGATGCCGATTCGCTCGCACTTCTTGATGCTCGCTCACTCTCTGAAACCGAACTACTTGTTGAAGCAGACGTGCTTACACTTTCTGACGCTGATCTGCTCACACTATCCGATTCACTCACTGACGTTGATTCGCTCGCACTTCTTGATATACGTTCGCTCTCTGATACTGAACTACTTGTCGATGTCGACGTGCTTGCACTTTCGGATGCTGAGCTACTCGTGCTTTCTGATGCGCTCACTGACGCTGATTCGCTTGCACTTCTTGACGCATCCTCACTTGCTGAAGTAGAAGTACTTGATGACACCGATTGACTCACACTTGTTGAGTTACTTACTGATGTCGATTCACTTGCACTTCTTGACGCACGTTCACTTTCTGATACTGAACTACTTGTCGATACTGACGTGCTTGCACTTTCTGACGCTGATCTACTCGCGCTATTTGAATCACTCACTGATGTTGACTCGCTTGCACTTCTTGACGCACGTTCACTTTCTGATACTGAACTACT
>NZ_PPRF01000098.1 GCF_002902145.1 Staphylococcus rostri
TTAGAACTGTATTTTGGTTTTAAACTATATAGATACTTAAAATATTAAGGTTTGATACGTCTTATTTATTCAATTAACGATAATCTAAAAAGAAATGCTGATTTATGACAGAGTTTTTCACATAATTTAACTCAAAATGTGTTTGATTTCTATAGTGTGGTAAATTTGGTATAAAAACCCCTTTATTTTGCGTTGACGTATAGTTCATAGCTTGATAAGATATAGCAGTCGTCGAAAGAAATCACTTAAAGTTATTATTTAATTCACTTTTAAAAACAAAACAACAAAGTGTAAAATTAATACTTGAATATTTCTTCTCGAGAATATATGATGGATATTGTTGAAAAGAGCGAAACATTTCAACGCAAAACATCAAAAGTTACGAATTAAAAAAACTTAAAAAAGTAGTTGACACAACGAAATGTTTTAAGTATAATGAATAATTGTAACAGCAAAAAATGAACATTGAAAACTGAATGACAATATGTCAACGTTAATTCCGATAATTTGAGTACTCAGAGTAGTACTTTCAAGAGTGATTGACTTAAACAATCAATTGAGCTAATCAAGCTTACTTCTTTTATGGAGAGTTTGATCCTGGCTCAGGATGAACGCTGGCGGCGTGCCTAATACATGCAAGTCGAGCGAACAG
>NZ_PPRF01000099.1 GCF_002902145.1 Staphylococcus rostri
CAATTTAATAAGATACATTTTTGCATTTTCTTTGGGACTATTTGTTTATGCGTTCTTAAAACCGCATATTGGATTAATTTTTCCAAACAAAAAAGAATTATCGAATGAATTTGTAGAAAACAACATCCCAGAATTAGCAAATAAAGAAGTACTTTTATATTCTGTGGATATGCCATTTAAACCTAATTTATTTGCAGTAAAAAAGAAGAAATCCACTATATTTATTGATAGTTCATTAATTGATAAACTTTCCAAAAATGAACTTAGATTTTTTATATTACATGAATATAGTCATATAAAAGACAATGATTCACTCAAAATGCATCTAGCATCATTAAGCGCATTTACGGTAATACCTTTTATTTTCTTTATAATTATACCCATAGTTCAATTACCTACTAATGCCTTATATTTAATTATGACGATTGTATTATTCGTATCTATATACTTTTTAGGTATCGGGCTGAACTTTAAATATAAGAGGCATCTTGAATTAAAGTGTGATTCTTATGCTTCAAATTATATTGAGCATTCAGACATAAAAAGCGCATTTCAAAAATTTATTACTTTAGATATATTTGACTTTAAAAAACGAAGCGCTCTATCAAGTCATCCAAGTTTAAATGAACGTCTCAATAATTTAAATATAAGCATTGAAGATGTAGACCTTTAATTAATCTGTAAAAAAGGTAGCGTACTAACACTCTCATACCTAGGCATACTCAAGCGCCTTTTCTATACAATTAAAATTAATTCAAGCCATTAAAAAGTAGTGAAGTGACCTACCGTCGTAGATTGCTTCACTACTTATTTTAATATGTTGTATTCGTAACATTTAATGTTAGTTTTTTATAACTGTACCAACTTTGCCATCAAGTGCATCACCTAAATTGGCAAGAGAGGTGATTAGGACACTGCCCTCAGGTTTTTTCTCAAGGAATTGTAGCGCTGCTTCGACTTTTGGAAGCATACTTCCTTTCGCAAATTGGCCATCAGCGATATGTTGTTTCATTTCATCAACAGATACTGTTTCAAGTGCTTTTTGATTGTCTTTGCCATAATTAATATACACGTAATCGACAGCTGTTAAAATAATGAGTTGATCAGATTGTAAATGCGCAGCTAATAAAGCACTTGTTTTATCTTTATCAATGACTGCATCAACGCCTTTATAATGCTCGTCTTCTTTCACAACTGGGATGCCACCGCCACCAGCTGCGATAACTAATGTTCCATGTGTAATTAACATTTCAATACTGTCTAGTTCAACGATATTGATAGGTTGTGGTGAAGGAACAACACGACGATAACCACGACCAGCGTCTTCAACAAACGTATAGCCTTTTTCTTGCATGGTTTTATCTGCTTGTTCTTTTGTATAAAATAAGCCAATCGGTTTCGTTGGATTGTTAAAGGCTGGGTCATCCGCAGCAACTTCAACTTGCGTCACTAACGTCACAACTTCTTTGTTGATGCCTCTCGAATGCAGTTCATTTTGTAGGCTTTCTTGCATTTGATAGCCAATATACGCTTGACTCATCGCCCCACATTCAGGAAATGGAAATGGTGGACCTTGTTTATGTTCAGCTGCATAATTTAAGCCTAAGTTAATGCTTCCGACTTGTGGGCCGTTACCATGACTTACTACCACTTCATGCCCTTTATCGATTAAGCTAACTAATGATTGCGCTGTCCCTTTCAATAAATCCAATTGTTCTGTTGGCGATTGACCTAAAGCGTTACCACCTAAAGCTACAACAATTTTTGACATCTGTAGGTCCTCCTTTCCTCTATTCGCCTAGTGTTGCGACCATAACAGCTTTAATAGTATGTGCTCTATTTTCTGCTTCTTGGAAAACAACTGATTGTTCACTTTCAAATACTTCATCGGTTACTTCCATTTCAGTCAAACCATATTTTTCTTGAATTTGTTTACCAATTGTTGTTTCCGTATCATGGAATGATGGTAAGCAATGTTCAAAGATTGTATTTGGGTTGCCAGTTTTTTCCATAAGCTCTTTAGTCACACGATATGGTTCTAACAATTTAATACGTTGTTCCCAAACTTCATCAGGTTCGCCCATAGATACCCAAACATCTGTATAAATGACGTCAGAACCTTTTACGCCTTCATCGATATCGTCTGTTACAAGAATTTCACCGCCGTTTTTTGCGGCAATCTCTTTGCATCGGCTTAATAAGTCATCTGTTGGATTTAATTCTTTTGGACAAACAAGATGGAACGTCATGCCCATAATTGCAGCACCTTGCATTAAGGCATTGGCTACATTGTTACGTCCATCTCCAACGTATGTGAAGTGCATGTCGCTATATGGTTTGTTCAAAACTTCTTTAGCAGTCAAGAAGTCAGCGAGTACTTGTGTTGGGTGGTCTTCATCTGTTAAGCCATTCCATACTGGCACACCTGAATATTCTGCTAAGTCTTCTACCACGCGTTGTGAGAAACCGCGGTATTCAATACCGTCATACATGCCACCTAATACGCGCGCTGTATCTTTGGTAGATTCTTTTTTACCCATTTGTGAGCCGGTTGGACCAAGGTACGTAACATGTGCGCCTTGATCGTACGCTGCTGTTTCAAATGCACATCGTGTACGTGTTGAGTCTTTTTCAAAAATAAGCGCAATATTTTTGCCTTTCAATTTTTGTTGTTCTATACCTGCATATTTTGCACGTTTGAGATCTTCAGCTAAATCAAGTAAAAATTTCATTTCACTTTGTGAGAAGTCTAATAATGTTAAAAAGTGTCTATTTCTTAAGTTTTTCATATTTTATTCTCCTTTTTGTTAGAAAAATTTTTTGACAATCCAAGTTTTTTTATCTTGAAATAGTATGCCTTTTTCTTTTAATTCTTTAACGATTTCTCCAGTAGTTCTCCGAGAAAGTCCGGACAAATCACTTAATAATTGAACAGTCATAATCTGTTTTATTTCGTAAAATTCTCCATTATCTTCGCCTATTGTGAGACATATCAGTTTTAGTATTTGTTCAAGTCGCTCTTTTGCTGAGCTTGTTCTTAACGCCATACTGTATTCAACTTGAAATTGAATCGTCTCATTTAGTTTTGTAAACAGACTTTGGAAAATACGCTCATGCTTGCTACATAAATATTCAAGTAATTCTTTCGGGAAAGTCATGACCTTACAATCTGTCAATGCTTCACAAACTTCATAAGATGATGACGTTTCACTAAACAAACGGTTCATTGGGAATAAAGTTTCTTCTTTATTGAGTCTTAAATAATTGTCCCCATTTACATTAGAGGTCTCATGTAAGACGCACCCATTCACCAAAAAATATACTGTCTTGATTTGATTGGTTGAATAATATATCACTTGCCCTTTTTTATATTGATACAGTGTTAATTGCTCTTTATACGGTTTAATAATACTAACAGGAATATTTAAGTATGATGCTAGTTGTCTAACATTACTGTCAAACCCATTATCTGAGTTTTTAATGTAAACTTTTTCTTTGTACATAACTATAAAACCCCTCAAAATGATTGGATTAAATCATAACTTAAAATACAGAAATATTACCTGTAAGCAAACGAATCGTTCCAATTATTGCCAGTACAATAATCACTATAAATAATGTATAATCCAATTTTGTTAAACGTTTCTTATTATCCCGTTGCACATAACTATATACAAACAATCCTGGTATATATAAGAGCATCGTTAATAATAAGTAATCTAACCCAGCTGCATATACTAACCAAATTGTATAAATAGAGGCAACAATACCTATTACCCACTGCTTTAAGCTCGCTTTATGCTTATGTTGGGCAGTATACTTCACTTGATAAAATGCACTGAGTGTATATGGAATTAAAATTGCACTTGAAGCAAGTGAAAATGCAAATTGATAAGCACTGTCTGTAAAAAGCATACTGATTAAAAATATTTGCACTAAAATATTTGTAATAATCAATGCATTAATCGGTGCTTTATTTTTATTTTCTTTGGCAAACCATTTAGGGAAAAGACCGTCTTTAGCTACGATGAATGGCAATTCACCGGCCAACAACGTCCATCCAAGCCAAGCACCTAACACAGAGATAATTAACCCTATGTTGACAAGTATGGAACCCCAATGACCTACAATATGTTCTAATATTTGCGCCATTGATGGACTCGCAAGTTTTGAGATTTCACTTTGTTGAATCACACCTTGTGCTAATACAGTCATTAGGAAATAAATGATGAGTACTGAAACTAAACCGATAACCGTAGCTGTTCCAACATCTTTTTTAGATTTTGCACGTCCTGAAAAGACGACAGCACCTTCAATACCCGTGAATACCCAGACAGTTACTAGCATCGTACTTTTAACCTGTGACATTGTGTCACCCCAACTAAATACACCTACACTTCCACTAGCCATGCCGTAAAAACCAGATTTAAAAGTGTCAAAATTAAATACAACGATCATACAAATAATGACTAGAAATATAGGAATCAACTTAGCTACAGTCACGATGCTGTTAATAAATGCGGCAGTCTCTACACCTCTAAGAATAAGAAAGTGTACGCCCCACAGTAAAAATGACGCTACGATAATACTTGGTAGTGTGTTGCCGCCCTTAAATATTGGGAAAAAGTTCCCCACAGCTGACATGAGTAATGTCGCATAGGCTACGTTCCCAAGAAATGCGGCAAACCAATAGCCCCAAGCACTTGAGAATCCAACAAAATCACCAAATCCTGTTTGTGCATAACTATAAATCCCACCATCAAGGTCTGGTCGCTCGTTAGTTAAGTTTTGAAACACAAAGGCAAGAGAAATCATTCCAATGGCGGTAATTATCCAGCCAATAATAATAGCTAGTCCACCAGCTTGGCCACCCATATCCGAAATAATATTGAATGCGCCACCACCAATCATAGAGCCTATGACTAGACCAATTAAGGAAGTTTTACCTAACTTTTTTTCGTTCATATTAATCTCCCCTAAAAGCGATGGTAAAAATCTTGTCATTGATCATAATGAATGCGCTGATTATGATTTTTACCACCACTCATATTTTTTAATTAAAGGTCTTCTCTAACTAGTGGTTGACTCATGCATCTTGGGCCTCCGCGTCCACGTACAAGTTCACTACCAGTAATTTCAATTACCTTAATGCCTTTGTCACGTAACAGTTGGTTAGATACATAGTTGCGGTCATAAGTCACAACGACTCCTGGACGGATACACAATGTGTTTGAGCCATCGTTCCATTGCTCACGTGCACCATCAATGACGTCACCATTACCTGTTGGAATAAATTCAACTTTTTCTAAACCTAGCACTTCAGCAAGTGTTTCACGTAGCTTGCTAGAACGTGTGATTTTAATATCGTCTTTACCCGTGTCTGGTTCTATCGTAAAGATATTCATGTTATCTTCTTCTTTAAAAATTGCCGCATGAACCGTAAACTTATCATAGTCAATCATCGTTAATACCGTATCTAAATGCATAAATGTACGTGTGTTCGGTATTTCAATCGCAACAATTTTTTTGAAAGTTGTTGTTGGATCTTTAAAAATATTACGTGCTAATTTCTCAATTGCTTGCGCTGATGTTCGCTCCGATATACCAATCGCTAATACTTCTTTAGAGAGTATTAATTCATCGCCACCTTCAATATTGAATGGTGAATTACGATCTAACCATACTGGCACATCTTCATTTTTAAAACGTGGATGATGTTTTAAAATATATGTCATAAAAATAGATTCTCTGCGACGTGCTCTCCAAAACATTCTGTTAATTGTCATACCTCTACCTACAGAAGCTTGTGGGTCTCTTGTAAAATAAAGGTTTGGCATTGGGTCTAAGTAAAATGGATATCTATCGTCCATATACTCTACCAAGTGTGTTGTTTCAAGTTGAATCTCTTCTTTTCGTACGCCAGCCATAATTTTATTAACCAAATCTTGGTCTGACAGATTAGAAAAGTATTCTTTGATTTCCGACTCGTGACCGAGTATCGTTTTTTGAGATTCTGCTAAAATATCATCGATAAACTGTTCACGAACGTCTGGTTCAGAAATTGCTTCGGCTGCAAGTTTTTCTAGATACACTACTTCGATTCCTTCATCTCTTAAAGTTTGAGCAAAGTTATCATGCTCTTCTTGTGCAACTTTTAAATAAGGAATATCATCGAACAGTAAACCACTTAGATGATTCGGCACTAGATTTTCTAATTCTTTCCCAGGTCTTTTTAACAACACTGTTTTTAACTTTCCAATCTCACTGTTAACTTGAATGGGTCCTTGTACCATTTCTAATTCCTCCTTCGCTTTATTACACCGTCATTATAAAGCGCTTTCAGAGAACCAAATGAGACGTATTTCACAAACAGAATGTTAAGTATTTCACATACTTAAGCGTATTCAATGCAAAAAAGTGTCTAAATATACATTTTATCCTTATAAACTAGAGAATCATTTATACATTTCTCTTCATTACGCTTTAGTTTGTAGAACAAAAAGTTTTTTATTCGTTTTTCTGCATTAATAATCAGTTGTGTTAATTTTGGGTTTCTGCTGCTGTGTGAAATAATTGATAATAAACATATTGTGCCATCTCACTAGATGCTGTTAAAACCATGAGTGCATCATTGCCGCCTATCGTTCCTATGATTTCTTTTATCTGCAATTGATCTATATAATAGCCGATACTTTGGGCAAACCCCGGCGATGTTTTTATCAATACATAATTTTTTATAATCGTAATCTTAAGGATTTCCTCTCTGTATGCTTCTAAATGCTTTCTAGCATCTAATTGCTTGTTTTTATTCATTTTCTTATAAATATACTTATTGTTTTCAACAGGAATTTTGTAGACATCTAATTCTTGTAAGTCACGTGATATCGTAGTTAAGCTATAATAAACACCAAAATGTCTCATCATGTAATCTACTATTTGTTGTTTTTTACTAAAATTATTTTCCTGTATCGCTGTTAATATAAGATCTAAACGTTTCTCTTTTTTCATTTTGATTAACCCCTTTACTAACTTAATTTTGAATAGTTCTTTCGTATATCGATTAAGTGAATATGTGTTAAAAAATGATAAGTTTCAGTAGATTGGAATTTGGGACTATAAATGAGGATGATTCAGCAGGTGGCATAGTGCATTATAATTTCCGTCAAATTATGAATACAACACATTATAGGTACATTGGAAAGACGAACGCTCATGAATTTGACTGCATAAGACAAGGGAATTTATTCTATGTGACGGACCCGTTTACCCTTAAAATGATTCCGAGCAATTCTCGCTACAACTATTCCACAAAATAAAAATTCTTTCAATAAAAAAAGTTTGAAAAAAAAGTGAAGTTACCTAAAACCTTAGATAACTCCACTACTCAAACACTTAATATATGTACAAAAACCGTATTATTTATGATAGCTCTCTGCTTATCGCTTGGTGATGCGGTTTTTTGATGAATATTTCTTTATTTTAAGCAAATAATGTAATCTCCGCTTTGAAAGGGTTATAGCTCAGTTTAAATCTTTGGAGTTGGAGTTGGATTTCAATTTCATCGGTAAACTCATTTCCTGAAAGAGTCTCACCTCGTATCTTTACAAGCAATTTTGGTGGGTTAACAATATAGCCAAATAGATAGAAATTTGTAGCATAACTAAATTCACTTGGTATACTAACTAAAAGATGATTTTCTTTAGAAACCCCTTTTATTTTCATTTGTTTTGTATGTGTATAGAACGTAATTTCTTTGTTTGAAAAGCCCCATTTATCGTGTTCTGAGTAAAGACGACATATATTGTCATCTCAATTCTACTCTCTTTGTTTAAATAAAGTAAATTAAGTTAAAGATAAATTTATCTTATAGTATAATAAATATAAGTAAAATCTTAACTAAATGCACTAAAAACAAGATTAACAAAAGTTAATCACTAATTTGAAAGGATCTAATGTTATGAAACCTTTTGTTATCGACGAAAACTATTTTGACATTGAATATAACAAATTACTTACTGAGATCAATATATTTGATTTTTCAAAGGTTAATACTTTAGTAAGTGGATTTGAGCAAATAGGTTCGAATGTCCCCTCCGCTATCAATTCAATACATGATACTTGTGAATATTTTTGCAATTCTTTTGTATGTTTGAAGTATGCACATAAAAATTTACCATATACAAATAACCTAGAGAAAAATTATTATTGGGTATTTTATTATCACAACATAACTCTTCATTTTTTACATACTATACACGATTTAATGTATATCTTGAT
>NZ_PPRF01000100.1 GCF_002902145.1 Staphylococcus rostri
TATAAAATAGTTTGACTTATTTTGACTTAATATGCCTTTTTCCAGATAGGAGTCCTGCTTTTCTTTATATACAAGATATTTAGTTAAGAAATCACTTATTAAAATGTCATTATATGATTCTGCAGTTAAGTCTTGATGGTTCTTTATAATTTCATTTTTAAGTTCGTTGAATTCTGAAGATGAATTTAATTTATCTTTGTTTTTATTCATTTTAATTTGAATATCCCATTTTTTAAGATTTATCTCACCCATTATTTGTCTTCTTACATTTTCAGCAGTTTGTTTAGCAAATTCTGTTTTGTCTGAAATGGCAAGTAAGAATTCATCAAAGTATGATTCTATTGTTTTTAAATCTAAGAATAGGAGAACGGAAGAGCCTTCTTCAACGATTTCTTGTGATATATCATCAATATCGATTTTACTTTGACTATCTATAAAAAATGATAATTTATCATTTTTAAAAATTTCCGATTGATATATATTTGGGACATTGTCAGTAAATATACCGTTTGAATCTGATTTTACTGTATGTTGTTCAATAATTTGATCTGGTTGATTTACGAAGTAACTAATATAAACTGTTTCATTAGGTAATGATTGTCCTTTAATTAAGTTATATTCATTAAATGTGATTCTTTCTGGTACAAATTCATTGCTGATTTTATGTATAAAATAGTTGAATTTCTGAAACCATAATTCTATTTTCCATTTGTTCTTTATCATACTAATCATCCATTTCTATAAAATATTAATATTTTTGGGTGAATTTTGAATGGTATAACTATTATAAGATGGTAAGTGCTGTTTTAATATGTTTAGCCTTTTTTTGCAGTTTTTCTAAATCAGACTCTATGTCTTTTATAGCTTCCTCAATATCATTAATCATTGGTTTATTAGCTTTAAAAAAAGCAATTCCATGCTCATCTTTCTCGGGATGGCTATTTAATCGGTATGGAGTTATGTTATGAGTATATTCATCTCTATACTTTACGGTACGAATAGGACTGTTTTTATTAAGTATATTTCCTAATTTTTTAAA
>NZ_PPRF01000101.1 GCF_002902145.1 Staphylococcus rostri
TGGTGGATTTTATAATCAACTTAGCCACCTTTAGACAAAAAAACGCCACGTGAATTTCATGTTATTATTGAGGTTACCACACCAAATCAATAAAGGAATAAATTCACATGACACATACTTATTTTAACACGACAAAACGCAAAGGCACACACCTAAGTTATGAAGAACGTGTTCAAATAGAAACACTTAGAAACCTCGGCTTTTCAAATCGTGCAATCGCGCGTGAATTAGGACGTGCACCTCAAACGATCAATAACGAAATTCATCGAGGAACAACACGCCAAATTAAACGACAAAAACAACAACATAAAGTCTATGAATATGAGACGCAAATTTACTTTTCTTCACTAGGTCAACAACGTTATCACGAAAATAGACAACAATGTGGTGCTCAGCCTTTATGGAAGAAGAACCCATCATTTATTCCATGGGCAGATCGTCTTATGAAAAAGAAACGTTGGTCACCTGAAGCAGTCGTCGCATATGCGCACAAACAACAACGTTTTGAAAGGAAAGAGATTCCTTCAACAACAACAATATATACTTGGATAGATCAACAAATTATGGAAACTAAGAACATTGATCTACTAGAAAAGTTAAGAAGACGTCATTCTACTCCAAATAGCTATCATAATCGTCCACACAGTCGAGTACTTGGACCAAGTATTGAAATGCGTCCTGGTGAAATAGCGTCACGTCAATCTTTTGGTCACTGGGAAATAGATACTGTAATCGGTACAAAAGATAAGTCAAAACCTGTTATTTTAACGCTTGTTGAAAGACAAACACGTTTTGAAATACTAGAAATGATAGAGAGTAAAAGTGCTGATGCAGTGTCTCATACATTGAAAAAACTATTTGATTCACTGGGTGAAAAAGCACCAAAAATCTTCAAATCTATCACATCGGACAATGGTTCAGAGTTCGCATCACTCTATGAAGACTTTGGACATATGACAAAGATATACTTTACACATCCATTCTCATCATATGAACGGGGAACAAGTGAAAACCAACATAAATTAATCCGTCGCTTTATTCCAAAAGCACACGATTTATCTGGTGTTTCAAAGTCGCTCATAAAAATGATACAACAATATATGAATGACTATCCTAGAAAGACGTTAAATTACAACACAGCTCATCATCAAATGGCAAAATTTTTAAAGCAGCTCAATCTGTATGAGACTTTCCAAAGCTAAATACATAGCTTTGGTTACCTGTTGACGCTAGATGAGTTAAAACTCATCCATCCTCAACAGGTTCGGAAACGGATAATCTCAGTGTAGTCCTCACTCGTAAAAGGTGACTAACTTAAACTTGAAATTTGCGA
>NZ_PPRF01000102.1 GCF_002902145.1 Staphylococcus rostri
AAAAAAATATCCAGCACAATTATAACACATTATAGGAGGATGACGGAATGGACTTAGTAACAATCAAATATGCAGAATTCAAGCGCTTAGTTGCGTTAGAGGTTAGACATCAAAATGAAATAGCTTTACGTGACGAAGAAATTCAAGACTTAAAAATGGAATTAAACAGATTAAAACGGGAGGCGTTGTTAAAAAATGGGTAACTTATTCGAAATCAACGACCGTTACTTACAAGTCCTGGATATGTGGGATGACGTTGACCCACAACTAATCCAAGACACGCTAGATTCGATTGAGTCAGAAATGCATGAGAAAGTCGATAATATTATTAAATTAAAACGTTCAGTTGATGGCGATGTAGACGTAATTGACGCAGAAATCAAGCGTCTACAAAAGATGAAAAAGCAGAAAGTAAATCTATCAGACAAGTTGAAAGGCTATCTAGCAACAATGCTTGAGCAACGCGGCTTACGAAAATATAGGACACCTACGAATCACATTTACAAGAGGAAGAATAAGCCAAGTGTTGTAGTTACTAATGAATCTTTAATTGATAAAGCGTACTACATTCCACAGCCACCCAAGTTAAACAAAAAGCAAATCGAAGAAGACATTAAAGCTGGAGCAGATGTGGAAGGTGCAGAACTACGTGCGAGCGAAAGTCTGGTGATTCCAAAATGAATACAGAGCTAAACATACTCGAACAATTAGATATCCAAGAATTATCTAAACAAAACAAAGAAAAGTATTACAAATTTGTGGTATATGGTCGTCCTGGCACAGGAAAGACTACAACACTTACTAGAGAGAATAATGCATTGGTACTAGATATAAATGAAGATGGGACTACGGTAGTAGAACAAGGTTTAGGCGCATCGATTGTAAATTTCAATCACTTAGGGAAAATAATTCAATCACTGCCAGCTATTTTGGCTCAAGCAAGAAATAACGGGCAACCTATCGACATTGTTGTCATAGAAACTTTGCAAAAACTGCGAGATATTACATTAGATCAAGTTATGAAAGGTAAAACACGCAAACCTCAATTTGCAGATTGGGGAGAAGTAGCGACACGAATCATAAGTATGTATCGATTTGTAAGCAAATTGCAACAAGAACATAAATTCCATTTTGCCATTACCGGGCATGAAGGAAACAGCTCAGATAAAAGGGAAGATGGAACGCTATTTAACCCATCGGTGACTATTAAAGCGCAAGATTCAATTAGAGATGCTGTAATAAGTCAATCAGACGTTTTGGCGAGAACTTATACAGAAACAGATATCAAAGATGGCGAAAGGTCAACTAGGTGGATATTTAGTGTTGAACCATCAGAAGACTATGAAACAAAAGTAAGACATTCCCCATCAGTAACACTTAATAATAAAAAGTTTGAAAATGCATCGTTATCAATGCTAGTTGATGCTATCAGAAATGGAAACTAA
>NZ_PPRF01000103.1:0-2996 GCF_002902145.1 Staphylococcus rostri
TATCCATGACAAAGCCCTGATTAAATGTTTTTTAACATCTAATCAGGGCTTTTTACAAAAGAGGCTTAGAACGAATTATGTCCCAGCCCCTTTTGTTATGCATGCTTATTTTTCATTGTGTTTTTTACGACGTTGTCCAACTATGAATAGTGAACCAAGTGCCGCGAATAATGAACCGATTAAAGTGCCGTTTGATGTGTTACCTGTGTCTGGTAAACCATGTCCGTGGTGACCTTCTCCGTGAGATTTGCCATCTTTATCACCGTGGTTATCGTTAGAGCCGTTATCTGCTTCATTATCAGAATCCGAGTCGCTGTCCGAGTCCGAATCACTATCAGAGTCGGAATCACTGTCAGAGTCCGAGTCACTATCAGAATCCGAGTCACTATCAGAGTCCGAGTCGCTGTCAGAGTCAGAATCACTATCAGAGTCCGAATCACTATCAGAGTCTGAGTCGCTGTCAGAGTCGGAATCGCTATCAGAGTCGGAATCGCTATCAGAGTCGGAATCGCTATCAGAGTCAGAATCACTATCAGAGTCCGAGTCGCTGTCAGAATCAGAGTCGCTGTCAGAGTCAGAATCACTATCAGAGTCCGAATCGCTATCAGAGTCCGAATCACTATCAGAGTCCGAGTCGCTGTCAGAGTCAGAATCACTATCAGAGTCTGAGTCACTGTCAGAGTCTGAGTCGCTGTCAGAGTCCGAGTCGCTATCAGAGTCCGAGTCGCTATCAGAATCCGAGTCACTATCTGCATCCGAGTCGCTGTCCGCATCTGAATCACTATCAGAGTCAGAATCACTGTCAGAGTCGGAATCACTGTCAGAATCTGAATCGCTGTCAGAATCCGAGTCGCTGTCAGAATCCGAGTCGCTATCAGAGTCCGAATCACTGTCAGAGTCCGAATCACTGTCAGAGTCGGAATCACTGTCAGAGTCCGAATCACTGTCAGAGTCGGAATCACTATCAGAGTCCGAATCGCTATCTGCGTCAGAGTCACTATCTGCATCTGAGTCAGCGTCAGCATCGCCTTCATCTGGATCAGGGAAGTCCGGTTGTTCTGGTAACTCTGGATTTACTTCAAACTCATCTTCATCAATGTGGGCGCGTCCTGAGCCAACAGAAACAACATGACTAGCGTGACCTCTTAAAGAAACGCCATCTTTTGTGTAAAATGGAACAGTAACTACTGCACCTAAATCTAATTTATTGTATGGGCGTATTCCAATAGATTCATCTGCTATATTATGTTCCATTTTAATGACATAAGCGCTTTCGAAGTCCGAAAGTTCAAGTACAACATCTCCAACTAGTGCATTTCTATTATTGGTTCCATATGTTCCATTTTCTAAATCAATGTTGCTGTCATTTAAGACTTGATTCGTAACGTCTTCTAAGTCATTTGATAAAGAAGAAATACTATTATTAGAAATGTTTAGGTCTTTAGGTACCTTGTAAACTTTTAAGCTTTTTAATGCATCATTGTCTATTAATATAGATGATCTGGTTGGGGCTCTTAATCCACCGTCTATTCCATCAAAATCATGTGATAAATCATTGGTTTTCAAAGGAGATGTATAAGGATTACCATTTGTTATTTCTACACGTATATTTTCAAAGTAGGAATGCTTATAAGCATTCTCTTCTTTTAAATCCATTGCATCAGGATTAATTTGTGTAATACTTGTGATTTTTTTAGTGTCATTACTATAGTTATCTAATACCATGCGTACTCCCACATCATTTAATCCGGTATTTCCGGCACCCCACGTAGTAGGGGCAGATGACGGTAAATCAACAAATAAAATCTCTTCATACTTAATATTAGCTTCATACGACAAAGATTCATTACCAATGATATGTGTCAATTTTTGCGTACCATTTTCAATTACCTTGTACCGATCAACATAGTCTTTACCACTGTAGACCATACTAAAGGAGCTTAAGTTTTTAATTGTATCTAACAGTTGATACGTAATTTTCTTTGTTTGGTTATCAAAATTAATGGCACGTGCAACTTCAATACTCGAATCAGATTCGAGATAGAATGAAGGAAGTTGTACCTTAACATCATCAGCATAATTACCATTTAAATCTGTAAGTCCATCGTGTTGGAATGTAAAATAATCTCCTGGTTTAACATCAGAAACTTTGGCTTTCACTTCATATTCAGAAGGTTTTAAACCTTTGTTGGATCGAGTAGCTTCAAAAAACAAAGGATTATCATATGGTGTCCCTTTTTCTGGATAATCTGTATTATTAACCCAATTTTTTAAGTCTCTTTTGTATTCTAGTCTAGTAGCATCGGGATGTTTTTTATAATATTCTTCTTTGAATGCTTGAACCTTTTCATAAGTCTCTTTCTTTTCTCCATAATCCACGACATCTTCAATTTTGTTGTCTTTCACATTAATTGAAACGTCAGAGATTTTGTCATCAACATTGTTTTTCAATTCGGGTTGTTGTTTAGTCGTAGTTTCTTTATCAGTAACTTTGTTATTTGTGGCTGTTTGAGTTGGCTCAGTAGTTGCGCTTTCTTCAGTAGCAGGTTGTTCTGTTGCTTCAGTTTTTTCAGGTGTTGTTTCTTCAGTAGGGACTTCAGTAGTAGATTCAGGTGTAACTTCTTCAGTAGGTTGTGATTCAGTAACTGGTTCAACTGCGTCAGTATTGTCATCTGCTGTTGCTTCTTCAATTGCTGGTTGTTCCGTCACAACTGCCTTTTCTCCAGTGTCATCACTAGCTGTTTCAGTGACAGCTTCAGGTGCATTTGCATCAGTTGTTTCTGCAGCGTCAGCTGATTGAGTTGCTCCTAAAAATAATAAAGTCGTTAATAGGGCAGAGCCTGTCCCATACGATAATTTACGGATACTAAAAACTTGTTGTTTACGGTCATATTTTTTGTATTGTTGATATCTTTTCATACTCACTTTCCTTCCTCTTTGTTATTAAGCATTGTTTTGTCTAATATCCATTCAACTATAAATAAATTATTAAATGT
>NZ_PPRF01000103.1:3006-9207 GCF_002902145.1 Staphylococcus rostri
CTGTTCATTCACATATTAAAGAATGACATAGTATACGACTGCGATCACGACTACGAGAATAATACGATAAATCGCAAATGGTAATAACTTTACATTTTGAATCAAACGTAAGAATAATTTGATTGAAATAAAGCCAACGACGAATGCTGCTAAGAAACCGACGATGTAGAACGGAATGTGCGACAAGTCAATGTAGTTGTAATGCTTAACGATTGATAAGCCGCTCGCTGCTAACATAACAGGGACTGCCATAATGAATGTAAAATCCGATGCAGACTTATGGTCTAACTTCATCAATACCCCTGTTGAAATTGTTGAACCTGAACGAGAAAAGCCAGGCCACATGGCAACAGCTTGTGAGAGACCAATAACGAATGCTTGGAAATATGAAATCTCGTCTACATTGACAGGATTACGGACATTGCGACTGTATTTGTCAGCAATAATCATGTATACAGCACCTAAGAATAAACCGATCAGCACAGTTGGTAGGCTGAACAGGTACTTTTCAATGACATCATCGAATAATAAGCCAAGTACACCTGCAGGAATCATCCCGACTAAGATGTGTGTTAACTTTAGGCGACGCGGTTGTGCGCGACGACCTTCTTGATGTTTCGGTGCATACTTGCCGATATGTAGCATTTCATAGTATTTGTGACGGAAGATCCAAGCGGCAGCAAATACAGAGCCTAGTTGGATAACCACCTTAAATGTAAAAGCAGACTCTTTACCTAAAAATTCAGTTGACTTCAACCACATGTCGTCTACTAAAATCATATGACCTGTTGAAGATACAGGTGCAAATTCTGTAAGACCTTCAACAATACCTAAGATGAGTGCTTTAATAAGTTCAAAAAATAGCATAAAAAAATCCTCTTCATTCTATTTAATATCACTGCACATCATAGCATACCACAATGTTCCTTGTCTGTTGTAGCTAAAATATTCAGACCAAAGTATGAAATATGCGCACATAGAAATGTATTCCATGTGCGCATATATTAATTATGATGTCAGTCGCTAAATCAGCAAGCTATCGTAATGAAAGAATTATTGATTTTTACTGTTAGCATCAGTAAACCCACTAATAACTTTTTCAAGTAAGTGGTTTAATTCGTAAATTTCATCGAGCGTTAAGGAGGAAGCCTTTGCTACAGTCATCGAAGCATCACAAAAAGTTGATTCCATTGCTTTACTTTTTTCAGTAAGATAAACGAAAACTTCACGTTGATCTACTTCTGAACGCTCACGTCTAATCAAGTCCATATGCTCCATTCGTTTGAGCAAAGGGGAGACAGTTCCTGTATCAAGGGCCAAATTCGTAACGACCTTTTTGACATTTACAGGCGACTCATCCCATAAAATTCTTAGGACTAAATATTGTGGATACGTTATATTGTGCTGCTTGAAAATCTTATTGGAATAATAACGATTCACTTGTCTTTGTGCATTGTATAGGTTAAAGCATACTAATTCCTTTGTAGGATTGTTGGACATTTATCATTCTCCTCCAGACAGTTTATCCGTTTTCTCTCTCTTTCAACGGATCTTGGTCCGCTCATGATAGTGAGTAGTTTTTAAATCATTAGTGCTAAAATTATGCTATGGTAAATTATAGCATGCGGTCATTTTAGAAGATAGTGCGTACTTTAGCAAGCTAAAAGTCTAAAATAACAAATATATTATAACAGATTTATAAAATTTTTTAAGCGAGGGATATTTGTGGAGAATAAAAAAATAGAAATTACCATAGTGACTGGCTTTTTGGGAAGTGGGAAAACTACATTTTTAAATCAATATATGAACAAAATATTGAAGGAAAATAAAAAGCCTGCAATGATTATTAATGAATTCGGGGACTTTGATGTAGACGGGCATATTTTAGATAAAACTGCATTGTCTATTTCGATGCTGCAAGGGTGTATTTGTTGTGACTTGCAAGATGATTTGGTTGTCCAGTTGCAACAATTAGCACAACAAGGTGTGACACACATTATTATAGAAGCAACAGGTGTCGCAAACCCAATCGAGATGTTAGCAGCATGCCAAGATCCACTGATTGCACATTTGTTTGCACGTCCATTATCCATTGCGATTGTCGATAGTGTTCGATTTTTGCAACAAGACACGTTATCGGAAGCAACACGTGGATTGATGGCTGACCAAATACGTGCGAGTCAACAAGTGGTGTTAAATAAAGTTGATTTACTCGAAACAACAGCAATGCGAGATGTGTTGGTACAACGTGTGTCTGAGTTAGCACCGCATAGCACAATTGTTTTGGCGGAGTATGGGAATGAACAAGCAATCGTGCAACAAGGCGTTGTAGATGTAATGAAACAACCTATTACAAGTGCACATCCACACGCACATTATGATACGTTGAGTTATCATTTCACGCATCCAATTTCACGTGACCAGTTCATCCAATTTATTTTAAATGTGCCTGACCAAATGTTAAGAATGAAAGGGTATATCCAATTTCGAGACGTGCCGAATGAAACATTCTTATTACAATATGCAGGGGGCTTGCCATCCTTGGAGAGTGTAGGAGATGTCCAATTGCCGACGACGCTTGTAATGATCGGTGAACGACTGGATAAACCGGCACTCAAAAACAAGCTTGAACTGTTACAATTTGGTTAATGCGCGTACGGGAGGTGCATTCTGCGTACCATTTCGCTACAATTTAGTTAAGAAATTTAATTGTTGGGGTGATAACGATGAAAAATATTAAAATTAATCAGCACGTGTCGTATTCTAACTTGATACATGGTTTTTTTCGTGCACATGAATGGGGAATGACGGCACAGGAAATGAATCGTTTTTTACATGAGCTTGTTGAACGAGGGATTACAACGATGGATCATGCGGATATTTATGGTAAGTATACCGTGGAGCAACGTTTTGGAGAGGCGCTCGCCTTATCTCCAGAATTGCGTGATCGAATTCAACTTGTGACGAAATGCGGCATTGTCTTACCGAATGAAATTTATCCAGATCATAAAGGGCATCGTTATGATTTAAGTGAAGCGCATATCAAACGTTCAGTTGAGCGCTCATTGCAACAGCTTCAAGTAGACTATGTCGATACGTTATTGATTCATCGACCGTCGCCATTGATGAAGCCTTGCCAAATTACAGATGCGTTGAAATCATTGGTAGATGAAGGAAAAGTACGTTCATTTGGTGTCTCTAACTTTAGACGTTCACAATATGAATTGTTGAATGAATGCCTGAAGGACGATCGTTTCCATATTGCAGTCAATCAACTTGAAGTATCGCCATATATGTTGCAGTCAATCAACTTGAAGTATCGCCATATATGTTGCAGTCATTTCATGATGGTACGTTAGATGATATGTACAAAGATAAAGTGAAAATTATGGCGTGGGGACCATTTGCCGGTGGTCGCTTGTACGATAAAAACGATGCGACGGCACAACGTGTGATGCCTGTATTACAACGCGTGGCAAAAGCACATGATACAACTGTAGAAGCGGTCGTTGTTGCTTGGTTGACGAAACATCCGGCGACGATTATGCCAATCTTAGGGACACAACGATTAGAGCGTATTGACGCCGCGCTTGCAGGTTTGGACGTACAACTACACGATCAAGAATGGTTCGACATCTATACAGCAGCACAAGGATATGATATACCATAAGAGATGAATGATTATGTTAATGGAAAGAGGCAGTGCTTATGACGGAGAAAGAATATCAACAACGCAATCGTTTTAGACTTTATGTTGTTGCATTACCGTATTTAATTTTTGGTGTGATTGTGGCACTCGTAGTGATGTTCGCCCCACAAACAATTTGGCTCGTAACATTGTTTGGTGTATTTATGATTTATAATATTCTCGCAATGTTCGTTGCGTTTTTATTCAAGTATGGCAAGGAAACACTCTATTTGTTGTTTTTATCAGCGTGTATGATTGCTGCGTTTGCCTTCTTTGTAAATATGCTTTTTGCACCACATTAGATAGTAGATAGGGCATGTAGGTCTCTGATTTAGGACTTGCATGCTTTTTTATTAGCATATCTGTAAGCGGTTACAATTTTTGGTTAAATATCATAAAAGACAGTGTTATAATGAAGTTGAAGATAGCGAAGGGGGAATCTTTTATGAAACGTAAAAAAATATCGATCATTGGTTCAGGACATACGGGTGCCACATTAGCATTTATTATTGCAACGCAGGGGATTGCAGATGTCTTACTGGTTGATCGTGACAAAAATGAACAACCGATGAAAGGGAAAGCATTAGATATTTTACAAAGTGGTTCAATTTTAGGATTTGATACACATGTGTCGTCAACCGTTGACTATGCCGATACAAAAGACTCAGATATCGTTGTCATTACAGCAGGTATTCCGCGTCAACCAGGTATGAGTCGTGATGACCTCGTTCAAACAAATGAGGAAATTATGGTAGATGTGACGAAAAAGATTGTCCGCTACTCGCCAAACTGTACAATTATTGTATTAACAAATCCAGTTGATGCGATGACGTATACAGTATACAAAGCATCTGGATTCCCAAGTTCACGCGTAATTGGTCAGTCAGGCGTACTAGACACAGCGCGTTTCAGTACATTTATCGCAGAAGCATTAGATGTGGCTGTTAATGATGTGACAGGACTTGTATTAGGTGGACATGGCGATACAATGGTACCGTTAGTGCGTCATAGTCAAGTGAATGGTGTGCCATTAACTGAATTAATGTCACAAGAAAAAATTGATGCAATTGTTGAACGTACACGTAACGGCGGGGCAGAGATCGTCAAGTTACTTGGTGATGGTTCAGCGTACTATGCACCGTCAGCAGCAATATATGAAATGATTGAAGCCATTCTATTTGATCAGAAACGACTCATCCCAGCCATTGCATATTGTACAGGACAATTCGGCTTGAACGACTTGTACATTGGCGTACCAACAATACTCGGTGCAAATGGTGTCGAACGTATCGTTGAAGTCGCATTGAATGAAGATGAACGTGCGCAATTGTCTCATTCAGCAGCATCTGTTGCGAGAGTGAAAGCATCATTGCGTCACGCATAATAAAAGAAGACCAACAGCAATATCATTTTTACGGATATTACTGTTGGTCTTTTCACGTACGCGCCTACATTTGAAGCAAAACAGCAAAGAATGCGACTAAGTTATTAAACATATGTGTCGCAATGGAGACGGCAATATTACCGTTGCTCTTAACATACGTAACAACGAACATCGTGCCCAATAAAAGGTATGGGACAATTTCTAATGGCATCTGTGCGGCTTGCATATGTAAGAGGGCAAAAAGTATCACTGATAGAACACTCATAAAGCGAATACCGAACTTTTTACCGAGCTCACCGATTAAAAGATGGCGGAATAATAACTCTTCCATAATGGGTGCTGCGATCACAATGCCTATAAACATAATCGGTAACCATTGCGTCTGTTCAAAGAAAATTTTGAGCGCATCTTGATTCCCTGTTTCTTTGAATTGCCATTTTTCAGGAAGATGTGACATGATTGTTAGAAAAATAAAGTTTGTGACTAAATAGCCTATATATGTCATTGCAATGAGCTTACCGTGTCGTCGTAAGTCACTCATGTGACAACGAAACTTTGACCAAAAACGATGACGATGTGACACGCTCACGAATAAAATAATCAGTAGTGCTGTTATGACACTGCTTAACATAATCGTAACCGCACCAGGGATATCAATATGTAAAAGTGTAAAGGCAGTGAATAAGGTAATAGGCAAAATTAATTGACCTAACACATAAATGGGAATAATACATAAATCGAGCCAGGCAACTTTTCGGGATGTATGAAACATGTATGTACCTCCAAGTAATCGTTATATCTTTATAAACTATTAAACCATAATTGTATGTTTCGCGCTAAAATATACACGTGCATACTGGATTGATATCACTTTATCATATTGATTATTAAAACTTATGCAATGACTTGTGTGTATAAATCATACCAAGAACATAAAGTATTTTCTTTTTTAACCCCTTCAAATAGAACAATGTTGCAACAGGATTTTTATTTGATAACATCTGATTTATTAACATGAGCTGTTCAAATTTTGTGTTTCTCGAAACATCTGCATGACTTTTAGTTTGTGCATCTTTTTTATTTAATTTTATGACGTTATCCCCGATAATTTTAGAGCTATATTTAAAAT
>NZ_PPRF01000104.1 GCF_002902145.1 Staphylococcus rostri
TCATAAATATGTAAAGTTTTTATGTTTTCAAAATATGTCCCTTCTATATATTTATTTTCTTCCGATTGAAAAAATTTACTATACATATTTACGACATTATAATAATTGTTTCTTAATAAGTAAATTTTAGCCATTTCTACATCATTAAAAATTAATCCTCTTGTTTCAAGTATATTTATTTGTTCATCTATTGTTTTGAATGGTTTCATTTAATTTCCTCCCATAAATCTATACAAAAATGCCCCTTATTTACAAATGATTGTAAACAAGGGACATTTTGCGCAGATGAGTCCGCTCAAAGAGTAGGATACTCATTGCTATTCTTATTTATAATGATACGCATTGAAGTGACTATTGTCAATAAATAAGTTGGTTTTTTTACTAAATATATTTCTGAATGTAAAAAGGAGATAGGCATTAATAGTAATGTTCAGTTTGAGTTTGAGTATTTATGTTAATGGCAGTCGAGGTTAGGACAACGGGGCCTGGGACATTAATACAAACATTCAAATTAAGCCTGAAATTTTATGTATATGGCAGTAGCTGACTGATATGAAAATGCGCTTTTCAAGCTTTTTTCATGCCTAGTCAGCCTTGCCGGGGTGGGACAACGGAATCTTTTTAGAAAAAATGAGATTCCTGTCCCACTCCCTTATCCAACTCCCAAAACAACAAATCGGACGTTCACGCTGTTCAACGCGACGTCCGATACCCCTTCATGTTATTAAATTATCATGCCATTTTAGTTTTTTGCTTCACGTAGTTGGCGTTTGACTTCGTTAAGATCACGTTCTACAAAGTCTCCAGGTTTTTTCGTTATTTTTGATACAACAATTGTTACAATTAAACTTGCTAAAAAGCCTGGTACAATTTCATAAAGTGTGAAGAATTCAATTGTTTCGCCAAGTGGGCGTACAAAGACAATCCATAAGATAACTGTTAATGCCCCTGCAAGCATACCTGCAATTGCACCGTTTCTTGATAAACCTTTCCAATAAAGTGATAGGATGATCAGTGGTCCAAATGATGCACCAAAACCAGCCCATGCATTACCAACTAAGTTTAAGATCGTATCGTTAGGTGACCATGCAATGGCAATAGCAACAATTGCTACTACAATAACAGAGAGGCGTCCAACTAATACAAATTCTTTTTCATGCGCTTTTGCATTGGCTTTTTCGCCTCGGATGAGTTTGTAGAAGTCTTCTGTCAACGAGCTTGATGTCACAAGTAATTGTGATGAAATCGTGCTCATAATCGCGGCTAAGATAGCTGCAAGTAAGAAACCACCAATTAATGGATGGAATAGGATTTGTCCCATTAGAATGAATAATGTTTCAGGGTCTTGAAGTTCAACACCTTGTGCCGGAACAAATGCGATACCTAATAGGCCTACCATTACAGCGCCGAATAATCCAACGGCCATCCATGAAATCCCTATACGTCGCGTTAATTTGAAAAGGCTGACTGATCGGATACTCATGAAACGAACAAGAATATGTGGTTGACCAAAGTAGCCAAGCCCCCATGCGAAAAATGAAATAATACCGATGACTGTTGTCCCACGGAATAAATCCAAGTTCGTTGGTTTTAATTCAACGATTGTATCGAATGTGTCAAGGCCATTTAATTTCAATAGTACGACAATCGGTACCATGATCATGGCAATTAACATAATCACACCTTGGAAAAAGTCTGTAATCGATACTGCTAAGTAACCACCAAAGAATGTATAAATAATAACGATAGCAGCAACTAATACAAGACCAACGTGGTAATCTAATCCAAAAGCACTGTTGAATAGTTTACCACCTGATACAAAACCAGTGTGAGTGTACAGTGTGAAAAAGACAACAATAATCCCACCGGAAATAATCTTGATTAGGTTTGATTTGTCATTTAATCGATTGTTAAAAAAATCTGGCAATGTAATCGCATCGCCTGCAAGTTCAGTATGTACACGTAATCGAGGTGCGACAACCAGGTAGTTAATATACGCTCCTAATGTAAGACCAATCGTAATCCATAATGCAGATAGCCCAGTAGAATAGACTTCACCAGGTAGTCCCATGATCATCCATCCACTCATATCTGAAGCCCCTGCTGAAAGTGCAGTAACCCATGGACCGATATTACGACCACCAAGCATATACTCACTTAAATTACTTGTTGCTTGTTTATAGCCGTAGAAACCAATCACTAACAAAATGATAAAGTAGACGGCAATCATAATGTAAGTTTGCCAGTTTGGGTTAACCTGACTGGACAATGTTGCGCCTAATAAAAACATAGAAAGTCCCCCTTTAGTTTTTTAGTGGCATAAGATTATTATACAGTAATCAAGGGATAAGGAAAGTTCTTCTTTAAATATGAAATCATTGAAAGCGTATGAAATCGTCAAAAATATGTCTAATACCCATTTTGACGGGGAATTTTGGTGATGAAGCGGTATGATTTTCGTGTTAATTTCGTTCACAATCGATTCGACTTACGACTTTCCTAGCTACTTCTACAAATTTTTTAGATTTTTAGCGCAAAGTCTGATACAATTTGAAGATAAAAGAGTATTTTAAGGAGGCTATATTTAAATGGCTGAAATTACACATGAACAAGTCGAACATATCGCTAATCTTGCGCGTTTGAATGTGACTGAAGAAGAGTCAACTGCAATGCAAGAAACATTAGCTGGTATTTTAGATTTTTGCCATCAAATTGATTCAGTAAACACAGAAGACGTCAATCCAACAAACCACGTTTTAGATTTACAAAATGTATTGCGTGAAGATGTTGCAGTACAAGGATTGCCGCAAGATAAAGCATTAGTGAATGCGAAAGAAGTCGAGGCAGGTCAATTCAAAGTGCCTGCTGTTATGAATGAGGAGGACGCATAAAGATGAGCATCCGTTATGAATCAATTGAAAACTTACAACAAATGATTAAGGATAAAAAGATTAAGCCTTCAGAGATTGTGCGTGACATCTACGCAGCAATCGAAGAAACTGATCCAACAATCAAATCATTTTTAGCATTGGATAAAGAAAATGCCATGAAAAAAGCTGCCGAACTTGATGAACTTCAAGCGAAAGACGAAATGGACGGCAAGTTATTCGGTATTCCAATGGGTATCAAAGACAATATCATTACTGAAGGGCTAGAAACAACTTGTGCAAGTAAGATGTTAGAAGGCTTCGTACCAATCTATGACGCTACTGTTATGAAAAAGTTACATAGCGAAAATGGTGTGTTAATCGGTAAAGTTAACTTGGATGAATTTGCCATGGGTGGTTCTACTGAAACGTCTTATTACAAAAAGACGGTCAACCCATTTGACCATGCAGCGGTACCAGGTGGTTCTTCAGGTGGTTCAGCAGCAGCAGTAGCAGCCGGTCTAGTACCATTCACATTAGGTACGGACACAGGTGGTTCTATCCGTCAACCAGCAGCGTACTGTGGTGTTGTTGGACTTAAACCAACTTACGGTCGCGTATCACGTTATGGTCTTGTTGCATTCGCATCATCATTAGACCAAATCGGACCAATCACACGTAATGTTAAAGATAACGCGCTTGTATTAGAAGCAATCGCTGGTGAAGACGCGATGGATTCTACAAGTGCACCAGATGTTGCGCAAGACTTTACAGCAGACATCGGTAAAGACATTAAAGGTATGAAAATTGCATTGCCAAAAGAATACATTGGTGAAGGTATCGATAGTGAAGTGAAAGAAGCGGTATTAAAAGCAGCAGAAACATTTAAATCATTAGGTGCAACTGTTGAAGAAGTAAGCTTACCACGTACATCTTCAGGTATCCCTTCATACTATGTTATTGCATCAGCAGAAGCGTCTTCTAACTTAGCACGTTTCGACGGTATCCGTTACGGTTATCATTCAAAAGAAGCGAACACTTTAGAAGAACTTTACAAAATGTCTCGTAGTGAAGGTTTCGGTGAAGAAGTTAAACGCCGTATCTTCCTTGGTACGTATGTATTAAGCTCAGGTTACTACGATGCGTATTACAAAAAAGCACAAAAAGTACGTACATTAATTAAAAATGACTTTGAAAATGTCTTCAAAGACTATGATGTTATTTTAGGACCTACAACGCCTACAGTTGCATTTGATCTTGGCGCAGAAATCAACGATCCGTTAACGATGTATGCCAATGACTTATTAACAACACCTGTAAACTTAGCAGGTCTTCCAGGTATTTCAGTACCATGCGGTTTAGCAGAAAATGGACGTCCAATCGGCTTACAATTAATCGGTAAACCATTTGACGAAAAAACATTGTATCGTGTTGCGCATCAGTATGAAACGCAATTCAATCTACACGACCAATATCAAAACTTATAAGGAGTGGCAAGCAAATGCATTTTGAAACAGTAATCGGGCTCGAAGTCCACGTTGAATTGAAAACAGACTCAAAAATGTTTTCGAATGCGCCAGTAGCATACGGTGCAGAGCCAAATACAAACACAAGCGTTATCGACCTTGCATATCCAGGTGTCTTACCAACAGTGAATAAGCGTGCAGTAGATTGGTCAATGCGTGCAGCGATGGCGTTAAACATGGAGATTGCTACGGAGTCGAAGTTTGACCGTAAAAACTATTTCTATCCAGATAATCCGAAAGCATACCAAATCTCACAATTAGACCAACCAATCGGTGAACATGGTTACATCGACATCGAAGTGAACGGCGAAACAAAACGTATCGGTATTACACGTCTTCATATGGAGGAAGATGCGGGTAAATCAACACATAAAAATGGTTACTCACTTGTCGACTTAAACCGTCAAGGGACACCACTTGTTGAGATTGTATCAGAACCTGACATTCGTTCACCTGAAGAAGCATATGCGTACTTAGAAAAATTAAAATCAATCATCCAATATACAGGCGTATCTGACTGTAAAATGGAAGAAGGTTCATTACGTTGTGACGCTAACGTATCAATTCGTCCAGTCGGTCAAAAAGAATTCGGTACAAAAGCTGAGTTGAAAAACTTAAACTCATTCAACAACGTACGTAAAGGACTTGAATATGAAGTAAAACGCCAAGAAGAAGAGCTGTTAAATGGCGGCGAAATTCTTCAAGAAACACGTCGTTTTGACGAATCAACGGGTAAAACTATCTTAATGCGTGTTAAAGAAGCATCTGATGATTACCGTTACTTCCCAGAGCCAGACATCGTACCTTTATACATTGACGAAGAGTGGAAAGCACGTGTTAAAGCGTCTATTCCAGAATTACCAGACGCGCGTAAAGCGAAATACGTTGAGCAATTTGGTTTGCCAGCATATGATGCACATGTGTTAACATTGACAAAAGAAATGTCCGATTTCTTTGAAGAAGCTGTTGCAGAAGGTGCCGATGTTAAATTGACATCTAACTGGTTAATGGGTGGCGTTAACGAATACTTGAACAAAAACCAAATTGAACTTCAAGATACTGGTTTAACACCACAAAACTTAGCAGGTATGATTAAGTTGATTGAAGACGGTACAATGAGCAGTAAAATCGCGAAAAAAGTCTTCCCAGAACTTGCGGAAAACGGTGGCGACGCACAACAAATTATGAAAGACAAAGGCCTTGTTCAAATTTCTGATGAAGGTGCGGTCTTACAATTTGTACAAGATGCGATTGCGAACAACCCACAATCTGTTGAAGACTACAAAAACGGTAAAGGCAAAGCAATGGGCTTCTTAGTTGGTCAAATTATGAAGCTATCAAAAGGTCAAGCCAACCCACAATTAGCAAACAAATTATTGAAACAAGAATTAGACAAACAATAATAGATGAAATGACACGAGCAGTTATGATGATATATAGCTGTTCGTGTTTTTATATGGGTGTTCAGCTTCTGTGGTGGAAAGATAATTATATGTACCTAGTTTTATTTATATTGTAATTCCAGATGAGTTGAAATAGCTGTCTTCATTTAGCGTATAGTCCTTTGTGATTGTGCGCTTTTTGATTACCATCGTTTCTTGATTGCTCGCTTGCCAAGACATGGATTGATTAAATTAACATGACGATTTTTAATATGGATAAAAAGTTTGTCTGCGAGCGAAACTTTCAATAAATTAATGTTTATGGCTTTCATTACGCTTAAGATTGCTATAATATAAATTATGAGTATATCAAAATAATTGAGGGATACGAATGAGAAAACGTGCAAGGATTATCTACAATCCAACATCAGGTAAAGAAGTATTCAAACGAGCCTTGCCAGATGTTTTGGTAAAATTTGAACAAGCTGGCTATGAGACAAGTGCGTATGCAACACAGAGGATTGGCGATGCGACGGAAGAAGCTGCACGTGCAATCGATGCACAGTATGATTTACTCGTAGTTGCAGGGGGAGACGGCACACTGAATGAAGCAATCAATGGTATTGCTGAAAAGCCAAACAGACCGAAATTAGGACTTATACCGATGGGAACAGTGAATGACTTTGGCCGTGCGTTACATTTACCAACAGATATTTTTGAAGCGGTGGATGTCATATTGAATGGCAAGACAGTTCAAGTAGATATTGGGAAGATGAACAGTCGTTACTTTATTAACTTAGCAGGTGGCGGTAAAATTACAGAAGTGTCTTATGAAGCACCGAGTAAGTTGAAGTCAATCGTAGGACCATTTGCATATTATATTAAAGGCTTTGAGATGTTACCACAAATGCATCCAGTTGATGTGCGCATTGAATATGACGGCAACGTATTTGAAGGTGAGATTACCTTATTTTTACTTGGGTTAACCAATTCGATGGCAGGTTTTGAAAAACTAGTTCCAGACGCGAAACTAGATGATGGTATGTTTACTTTGTTGATTGTGGAAAAAGCTAACTTAGCAGAACTTGGTCATATTATGACGCTGGCATCACGTGGTGAACATATTGGTCATCCAAAAGTACATTATATAAAGGCACAATCAGTGAATATCTCATCACTTGCTGAAATGCCACTGAACGTAGATGGGGAGTATGGCGGTCAATTGCCAGCAAACTTCTTGAATTTAGTACGTCATATTGAAGTATTTTCACCAGCAGATGTAAATAACGAATTATTAATTGATGAACCGACAAGTACAACGGATTTATAAAAATAGAGAGACTTGAAATCTAAAGAAGTAAACAGGTTTCAGCGTCTCTCTTTTGTCATGCTATGTATCCGTAGCAAATTGAAAAGAAATAGAAAGAGTGAGTAGGCTGTGCCAATCGTTGAAAAGAATGAAACATATATAGGACGTGTCGTTGACTTAACACATGAAGGTCACGGTGTCGTTAAAATAGATCGCTATCCAATCTTTGTGCCACAAGCATTAACAGACGAAACAATCCGCTACAAAGTGATCAAAGTGAATAAAAAATATGGCTTTGGAAAACTGGTTGATGTAATAGAAGAAAGTGAAAATCGTGTCACGCCACCATGCGATTATTATCAAAAATGTGGGGGCTGTCAGTTACAACATTTGTCTTATGAAGCACAACTTGAGATGAAAAGAGAACAAGTGGTCAACTTGTTTCATCGTAAAGGCAAAATGACAGACGTCCCAATTCATCCAACAGTTGGAATGGCAGAGCCTTGGCACTACCGTAACAAAACACAAATTCCAGTGGGTGCAACAAAAGAAGGGGCTGTTCAAATGGGCTTCTATCGTCAGCGCAGCCATGACATTATAGATATGGATGAATGTCTGATACAAGATGATATTCAAAACCAAATCATGCGTGAGATTAAACAATTGGTGCAACAATATGGTATTTCAACATACAATGAACAGCGCCACCAAGGGTTATTACGTCACATAGTTATTCGCCTTGGTCACTTTACGAACGAAGTCATGGTTATTTTTGTCGTCAATGGTAAGAAGTTACCACATGCCGATGCGATAGTTGAGACACTAACACAAACTTTCCCAGCGATTAAAAGTATTAAAGTGAATGTCCATAGAGAAAAATCAAACGTTATTATGGGGACAACATCGCATACACTTTATGGCAAAGATTATATTGAAGACACATTGAATGACATTCATTTTGAAATTAGCGATCTGTCATTTTATCAAATTAATGTGACACAAACGCAGAAATTATACAATATTGCGGTGGATTACGCGCAATTAACAGGCAATGAAGTCGTGTTAGATGCATACTGTGGCATTGGAACCATTGCATTATCAATGACTGACAAAGCGAAACACGTTTATGGTGTGGAAGTTGTACCTGAAGCAATTGAAGATGCCAAACGTAATGCAGAAAACAATGGTTACGACAACACAACATTTGTCGCAGGTCCTGCAGAAAAAGTGATTTTAGATTGGCAACGTGCAGGCATACAACCAGATGTTGTGACAGTGGACCCACCACGCAAAGGTTGCGACCCAACATTTATCGAGACGTTGAAAGCATTAGCGCCTGAACGCATTGTGTATGTATCATGTAACCCAAGCACACAGTTGCGAGATATTCAGTTGTTGGAAGACCAATATCGCGTCGTAGAAATTACGCCAGTTGATATGTTCCCACATACAACACACGTTGAGACTGTTGCATTGTTGGAGAGAAGATAAGTATAGGACGCTAAATCTTTCAACAGTGACAAACCGAAGAGTGAAACGCATATTTGACGATGATAAAAAATAATTAATAAAAAACAAACTAATTAGAACAAAAAATAACTTTTTCGAACAGAAAGGGTTTACATTTGAATAACTGCATGATATAAATAAAGTATAAATCAAATACGGGTAGATTGTGACTATTTCGGATAGGCGAGACTACAGATGAACGAAAGAGTGAGAACTCTTTGTTTATTTGTAGTCTCTTTTTTTACCCATAATTCGACAGGATAAGGAGGGATTACATGTATCGTATTTTACAAGCACTTAATAATAATGTTGCCCTTGTAAAAGATGCGTATGATCAGCAATTTGTCGTGATGGGACTCGGCATCACCTTCCAAAAGCGTAAAGGTGACTTAATCGTCAAAGACAAAGTTGAAAAAGTTTTTTCACTCAAAAGTGCTGCATCTAGGGAGAACTTTATGTCGTTATTAAAAGATGTACCACTTGATTTTATTACTGTTACGTATGATGTGATTGAAATGTTAACTGAAAAGTATGCATATCCAGTTCAAGAATATTTGTATGTAACGTTAACTGACCATATTCACTGTTCATATAAAGCGGTATTAGAAGACAATTATCAATATAGTAAGTTACCGAATTTTTCACAAGAATACAGTATAGAATATGCGATGGCGAAAGAGGCTTTGAATATATTTCGACAAAAGCTACTGCATACATTTCCCGATGATGAAATTGAGCGAATCGCATTACATTTTATCAATGCCAGAGGGGTGACACCAGTTGAGAAAAAACAGAGTGCAGATATAACAAGGGCCGTTTTGCCAAAAGTTAAAGATGAATTAGAACGTTTGGGCATTAGACGCACAGAGTCAAACAGTAACTTTTACGACCGATTTATGATTCATCTGACTTATTTTCTGCATCATATAGCACATAGTTCACAGGACAACAGTACTTTAATGGATATGGGTAAGCACATTCAAGTTGCCTATCCGAAAGCGTATGAAGTTGGAACGAAAATATATGACATTATCGCATCAGAAACCAATGTACCTATATCTGAAAGCGAGAAGTTTTATATCGCAATACATGTACAACGATTATTTTAAAATAAAGGAGAAATCAACATGAATAGAGAAGAAATTACACTTTTAGGGTTTGAAATTGTATCTTATGCAGGAGAAGCACGTTCGAAATTGTTGGAGGCATTAAAAGTAGCAGAGCGTGGGGCATTTGAAGAAGCGGAAGCACTTATTGAATCAGCGAATACGAGCATCATTGAAGCGCACAATGCACAAACAAGTTTACTGCAACAAGAAGCAGCAGGTGAAGACTTACCATATAGTGTGACATTAATGCATGGTCAGGATCATTTGATGACGACATTACTTTTAAAAGACTTAATGAAGCATATGGTTGAGCTTTATAAAAGAGGTGTGAAACAATGAATGGCTTAATTGCTCAAATTGAGAAAGGGAAACCGTTTTTTGAGAAGTTATCACGTAATATTTACTTACGTGCAATCCGCGATGGTTTTATTGCAAGTATGCCTGTTATTTTATTTTCGAGTCTCTTTTTATTGATTACTTTTGTTCCAAATATTTTTGGCTTTGAATGGAGTCAAAATGTAGTCGATGCTTTGATGAAACCGTATAACTATACGATGGGCATCGTCGCTTTGCTTGTTGCAGGGACAACGGCTAAGTCACTCACGGATTCTTTTAATCGTCGTTTAGAAAGTACCAATCAAATTAACTATTTATCAACGATGCTTGCGGCAATTACAGGGTTCTTAATTTTAGCGTCGGATGCAATAGAAAATGGATTTGCAAGTGGCTTTTTAGGAACAAAAGGGCTTTTAGCAGCATTTGTATCAGCGTTTATCGTTGTGAATATATACAATGTATGTGTGAAAAACAATGTATCAATTCGTATGCCTGAAGAAGTCCCACCTAATATTTCACAAGTGTTTAAAGATTTAATACCGTTTACTTTATCATTATTGACGATATATGCCATAGATATCATCGTGCGCCATTTTGTAGGAACAAGTGTCGCCGAAGCAATTGGTACGTTACTCGGGCCTTTATTTACAGCAGCAGATGGTTATCTTGGAATAACAATCATCTTTGGTGCATTTGCTTTTTTCTGGTTTGTCGGAATACACGGACCATCCATTGTTGAACCAGCGATTGCCGCAATCACATACGCCAATGTAGAAGCAAACTTCCAACTTCTACAATCAGGTGCGCATGCAGATAAAATTATTACTTCTGGGACACAGATGTTCATTGTAACGATGGGAGGGACCGGTGCGACACTCGTCGTCCCGTTTATGTTCATGTGGTTGACGAAATCCAAACGTAATAAAGCCATTGGGCGTGCATCAGTCGTACCAACATTTTTCGGAGTGAATGAACCGATATTATTTGGGGCACCACTCGTATTAAATCCTGTCTTTTTCATTCCATTTGTATCTGCACCTATTGTCAATGTATGGATATTCAAAGCATTTGTAGATATTCTTGGTATGAATAGCTTCAGTGTCAATCTACCGTGGACAACACCAGGTCCTATCGGCATTATTATGGGAACAGGTTTTGGTTTTTGGTCTATTATCCTAGCCGTGACATTAATCGTAGTGGATGTACTTATATACTATCCATTCTTAAAAGTATATGACCAACAAATCTTAGAAGAAGAACGTACAGGCAAGTCATCTAATGCATTAAAAGAAAAAGTTGCCGAAAACTTCAATACAGAAAAAGCTGACGCTATTCTGGCAAAAGCAGACACGATAGAACCACAGGTAATCACAGAACAGACAAATGTACTCGTATTATGTGCGGGCGGTGGTACGAGCGGTCTATTAGCGAATGCATTAAATAAAGCTGCTGAAGAATATGGAACACCAGTAAAAGCGGCAGCAGGTAGTTATGGTGCACACCGTGAAATATTATCGCAATATCAATTAGTGATTCTTGCGCCACAGGTCGTTTCGAATTATGACGATATGAAGCTTGAAACAGATAAGCTGGGTATCAAATTAGCAAAAACAGAAGGCGCACAATACATTCGTTTAACACGTGATGGACAAGGTGCGTTGGCATTTGTAAAAGCACAGATGGAAAATAACTAAATTGATTATAGAAAGCAAAATTAGAACAGAATTTAGTATATCTCAATAAATAGAAGAGGTGTCGATATGATAAAAAAATTACCAAAGGACTTTATATTTGGTGGTGCAACAGCAGCGTATCAAGCAGAAGGTGCGACAAAAACAGATGGTAAAGGACCGGTCGCATGGGATCGGTATTTAGAGGAGAATTACTGGTATACCGCAGAACCTGCAAGTGACTTCTATCATAAATATCCAGTTGATTTATCGCTATCAGAAGCATACGGCATCAATGGTATTCGAATTTCAATCGCATGGTCTCGTATCTTTCCGAATGGTGAAGGGACAATTAATCAAAAAGGGGTAGAATATTATCACAACCTTTTTAAAGCCTGTCATCAACATCATGTAGAACCTTTTGTGACACTACATCATTTTGATACACCGAAAGCACTACATGATAATGGCGATTTCCTAAACCGTGAAAATATTGAGCACTTTTTAACATATGCAGCCTTTTGTTTTGAAGAGTTTTCGGAAGTCAATTATTGGACGACCTTTAATGAAATAGGACCTATTGGAGACGGGCAATATCTTGTTGGGAAGTTTCCACCAGGTATCCAATACGATCTTTCAAAAGTATTTCAATCGCATCACAATATGATGATTGCACATGCAAAAGCTGTTAAATTATACAAAGACAAAGGTTATCCTGGTGAAATTGGTGTGGTTCATGCCCTACCGACGAAATATCCATTCAATCCAGATAATCCAGAAGACGTACGTGCAGCCGAGTTAGAAGATATTATTCACAACCGATTCATATTAGATGCCACGTATTTAGGTCACTATTCTGATACAACGATGGCAGGTGTTAAGCATATATTGGCAGTAAATGGTGGCTCATTGGACTTACGCGATGAAGACTTTGAGATATTAGAAGCTGCCAAAGATTTAAATGATTTTCTAGGGATTAACTATTATATGAGCGATTGGATGCAAGCGTATGACGGTGAAACTGAAATCATTCATAATGGCAAAGGGGAAAAAGGAAGTTCTAAATATCAAATCAAAGGGGTTGGACGTAGAGTCGCACCAACAAATATTCCAAAGACAGATTGGGATTGGATTATCTATCCACAGGGACTATACGACCAAATTATGCGTGTGAAAAAAGCATATCCAAATTATAAAAAAATCTACATCACTGAAAATGGGCTCGGTTATAAAGACATATTTGAAGATCATACAGTTTATGATGATGCACGTATTGATTACGTTAAACAACATCTAGAAGCAATATCAGATACGATTACAGATGGTGCCAATGTAAAAGGCTATTTTATTTGGTCATTAATGGACGTATTTTCTTGGTCCAATGGCTATGAAAAACGATATGGCTTATTTTATGTAGATTTTGATACACAGAAACGCTATCCCAAAAAATCTGCTCATTGGTATAAGAAATTAGCTGAGACACAAGTGATTGAGTAAGCAATACAGCTTTTTATAGGAGAGCGTTCATACTTATTTATGACTTGTGGTACCTTCTTAGTGCATAAATTTACAGTGTGTTAGCTTTGTGCTTACATTAAAAACTAAATAGCGGAATGGCAACAAACGATTTAAAACGTTGAATCAAATGGACGCCAACTGAAAAAGGGCGAGACAGTATATCAGACTGTCCCGTCTTTTTTACTTGAAAAAGACTAAAGTTAAGGGCTATGGTATAATATTGCACAACGTTTAAAAGTGAGGCTGAGTATATGAATTCAAAAAATATTATAGAAAAAGCCTATGAAGGTTATCATTTTGCTGAGAAAAAAATCGTTGATAATGTGAAAATATATCGCTTTGGTATGAAATAGGTACGGGAGAAATGCGCTGTTAGGAGCGCATCATCCAATGCGAAACCGCTCCTTGCATATTAGAAGTAATTTTGAAACACTGAGAGAAACGGACATTGATGATATAAAACTGGACATTGCATATAAAAAAGTGGACATTGGAATAATAAAAGCGGACATTGCCAGGGCGTTTCATACTAAAACAGCCAGTCATATCAAAAAATTACTTGAAATGTTTGAAACGACACGAATTTTCGGACGTTCGGATGTGATGCGTGTGACGGGATTGAAAAGTTCGAGAGCATCAGCGTTATTAAATGATATGTTACAACATCAACTTATTCAAAAGGTATCTGGATATGGAAAAGGGAAATACAAATTCAAAAGTGGAAGACAAAATAAAAAATGAAACTTTATTGAACGCTTTTTTAATATAATGATATTTTAAAGGAGATACTTTAAAATGGAAGTGATACAACCACAAAATTGTGCAAATGCACCTAAGCAAGCAACATTACTTAGCTATGTTATTTTAGACATGACAGAAGACGCCATGGATCAGACGTATATTCTTTCGCATGGTAAGTTAGCATCAATATTTGGCTATGCAACAAAAGGCGATAAAAACTATAAGATTTCATATTTCGCTGAATTTCAAAGTCATAAAAGAGATAGTACGATTAAACATATAGAGAAGATGGTTGAGTTGAACTTATAATAACGGACTTTATAATTTTGTACCGAGTTTCTTCTATTATAATACTGACGAATTTAATCGTAATTTATAAAGTAAATCATCATAAAAAATGGATGCATACCTAAATGGTAGGGCATCCATTTTTTAATGCCGATTAAAACTAGTAAGCTGTCAAGAATATTCATATTGCTCACATTTTAATAGTTCCATTTTATAT
>NZ_PPRF01000011.1 GCF_002902145.1 Staphylococcus rostri
CAACAAGTACAAGTCAATCTGTTTCAGAAAGCGATTCTACATCAGCGAGCACATCTGAATCAGAAAGTGCAAGTGAATCAACAAGCATTAGTAATTCAGAAAATGTAGAAAGAGATTCAGTAAGCGCGAGTGTATCTGCTTCGGAGAGTGAATCTGTATCTGTAAGTGAGAGCATCTCAACATCGGCAAGCAACTCAGTCTCAACTAGTGAATCAATTTCGACAAGCAATAGTGCAAGTGAATCAGCGTCAATTAGTGAATCAGATTCAATCAGCAATTCTGAATCAGAAAGTGCAAGCGAATCAGACTCCGAATCAATCAGTAGTTCTGTGTCAACAAGCGAGAGTGATTCAGCTTCTGTTAGCACAAGTGGATCAACATCAGTAAGTGTGTCTGAGTCAGAAAGTAGAAGTACGTCAGAATCGATAAGTGAATCAACGTCAATTAGTGAGTCAGACTCAATCAGCAGTTCAAATTCAGAAAGTGAAAGCACGTCAATTTCAGTATCAGAAAGTGCCTCGGCTTCAACAAGTACAAGTCAATCTGTTTCAGAAAGCGATTCTACATCATTGAGCGCATCGGAATCAGAAAGTGCGAGTGAATCAACAAGCATTAGTAACTCAGAAAATGTAGAAAGAGATTCAGTAAGCGCAAGTGTATCTGCTTCAGAGAGTGAATCTGTATCTGTAAGTGAGAGCATCTCAACATCGGCAAGCAACTCAGTCTCAACTAGTGAATCAATTTCGACAAGCAATAGCGCAAGCGACTCAGCGTCAATTAGTGAGTCAGATTCAATCAGTAGTTCTGAGTCAGCAAGTGCAAGTGAATCAACGTCAATTAGTGAGTCAGCCTCAATCAGTAGTTCTGTATCAACAAGTGAGAGTGACTCAGCTTCTGTTAGCACAAGTGAATCAACATCAACAAACATTAGTAATTCAGAAAATGCAGAAAGAGATTCAGCAAGTGCAAGTGAGTCGGCATCAATTAGTGAGTCAGACTCGATCAGCAGTTCAAACTCAGAAAGTGAAAGCGCATCAACTTCAATATCAGAGAGTGATTCAATCTCATCTAGTGAAAGTGTTTCTATTTCAGAAAGCGATTCTACATCAGTGAGCGCATCGGAATCAGAAAGTTCGAGCGAATCAACAAGTATTAGTAACTCAGAAAATGCAGAAAGAGATTCAGCAAGTGCAAGTGAATCGGCGTCAATTAGTGAGTCAGACTCGATCAGTAGTTCAAACTCAGAAAGTGAAAGCACATCAACTTCAGTATCAGAGAGCACAAGCGAATCAGACTCGGAATCAATCAGTGGTTCTGTATCAACAAGCGAGAGTAATTCAGCTTCTGTTAGTACGAGCGAGTCTATATCAGTAAGTGTATCTGGGTTAGAAAGTACGAGCACATCAGAATCTGTAAGTGCGAGTGACTCAATTTCAACAAGTGAGAGTGATTCGACATCAGTAAGCACTTCTGAAAGTATCTCTCAAAGTATTTCTATTTCGGAAAGCGAAAGTATTTCTGTATCAGAGGAAACTACGGTCTTTGTGAGCGAAAATGAGTCTTCATCAGAAAGTAACTCAGAATCAATCAGTATTTCTAATTCAGCAAGTACAAGTGCATCAATTTCGGTTAGCTCAAGTGAATCGAATAGTGCATCTGAATCTGCTTCAGCGAGTGAGAGTACATCAACATCAGAAAGCGTATCTACTTCAGAAAGCGTAAGTGAGTTAGACTCGACATCAATCAGCAACTCAATTTCGACAAGTGAGAGCGAAAGTACGTCAGTGTCAGAAAGTGATTCAACATCAGCAAGTGAAAGCGCATCGACTTCTGTAAGTGTATCTGAGTCAGAGAGTGCGAGTGTATCAGACTCATTGAGTTCAAGTGACTCAATCTCAACAAGCAATAGTGAAAGTACATCAATTTCAGAAAGTGAATCGGATTCAACAAGTACAAGTCAATCTGTATCAGAGAGCGACTCAATCTCAGCAAGTACATCAACAAGCATTAGTAACTCAGAAAACGTAGAAAGAGATTCGACAAGTGCAAGTGAATCAGCATCGATTAGCGAGTCAGCATCAATCAGTAGTTCTGAGTCAGCAAGTGAAAGTGCGTCAACGTCTGAATCAGTAAGTACGAGTGAATCGGCATCAATTAGTGAGTCAGCATCAATCAGCAATTCTGAATCAGAAAGCGAAAGCACGTCAGCATCTAATAGTGAATCAACATCATTAAGCGATTCAACTTCAGAAAGTGAGAGCACATCAACGTCTGAATCTGTAAGTACAAGTCAATCTGTATCAGAGAGCGACTCAATCTCAACGAGCACATCAACAAGTATTAGTAACTCAGAAAATGTAGGAAGAGATTCAGCGAGCGCAAGCGACTCAACATCAATTAGCGACTCAATTTCATCAAGCGAGAGCGCAAGTACATCAACAAGTGTGAGTGAGTCAGACTCAATCAGCACTTCTGAATCAATGAGTGAAAGTATATCAACATCAGAAAGCGAGTCGAATAGCGAATCAACATCATTGAGCGATTCAAACTCAGTAAGTGAGAGCACGTCAGTTTCGGAATCTGTAAGTACAAGCGAATCAGAATCTACATCAGCAAGTGAAAGTGCATCAGTGTCTGTAAGCATATCTGAGTCAGAAAGTACAAGTGCATCAGAAAGCGAGTCGAATAGCGACTCAACATCATTGAGCGATTCAAACTCAGTAAGTGAGAGCACGTCAGTATCAGAATCTGTAAGTATAAGCGAATCAGAATCTACATCAGCAAGTGAAAGTGCATCAACGTCTGTAAGCGTATCTGAATCAGCAAGTACAAGTACTTCAATTTCAGAAAGCGAATCGAACAGCACTTCTGAATCAATGAGTGATTCAGTATCAGTAAGTACATCTGAGTCAGAAAGCACAAGCACATCAACAAGCATTAGCAACTTAGAAAATGTAGAAAGAGATTCAGTAAGTGAAAGTACGTCAGTTTCTGAAAGTGAGTCAATCTCAATTAGTAACTCAGAATCGAACAGCAATTCTGAATCAGAAAGTGCATCTACTTCGGACTCAACATCAGTAAGCGTATCTGAGTCAGAAAGTACAAGCACGTCAGTATCAGAATCTGTAAGTACAAGCGAATCAGAAAGTGCATCAATCAGCGAATCAATCTCAGCAAGCTCAAGCGAATCAACGAGTGTGAGTGAGTCAGACTCAATCAGTAGTTCTGAGTCAGAAAGTGAAAGTGCGTCATCTTCAGAATCTGTAAGTACAAGTGAGTCAGACGCGACATCAATTAGTGACTCAATCTCGACAAGTGGTAGCGAATCAGTTTCTGTTAGCACAAGTGAATCAGCTTCAGAAAGTACTTCAGTATCTGAAAGCGAATCGACTAGTGAGTCAACATCATTGAGTGATTCAACATCAGCGAGCGTATCTGAGTCAGAAAGTATAAGTGCGTCAGTGTCAGAATCTGTAAGTACAAGTGAGTCAGACTCGATATCAATCAGCGATTCAATCTCAGCAAGCGAGAGCGAATCAATCTCAGTAAGTACTTCTGAATCAGCAAGCAACTCGACTTCAATTAGTGAAAGTGCTTCAGTATCAACAAGTACAAGCATTTCGACATCAACGAGTGAGTCGTTATCGACAAGCATTAGTGCGTCTATATCAACAAGTACATCAGCAAGCGTAAGTACTTCGCAGTCAGTAAGCACAAGCGATTCAACAAGTAACTCAGCATCTGTAAGTGCGAGCTTGTCAATGTCAGCGAGTACGTCAACAAGTCATGTAGATTCACAAATCGGTGGCTTCAGATCGGTAAGTAGACCAATGGCAGCACCGCCATCAACGTCTACGGCTTCATCACACAGTACAGTTGCTACTGATGTTGCGAAACATGCGCCTATAACGGACACAACGCAACATTCAAAACATGATACTGCGAAAGGACAACTTCCTGACACAGGTCATGCATCAGCAACGAATCAAAGTGGTGTTATCGGTGCAGTGGCAGCAATGCTAGCAGGATTAGGTTTGATCAAAAAATCCAAAAAAGATGGGCAGAATGAACAATCTGACCAATAATCAATAGAACAACATGAGTTAAAGAGGCGGCATTCAAATGAAATCATTTGTGGTGCCTGCCTCTTTGGCGCCATGTTTAAAAAGAGGTTTAATGTGAAGAACAATTTATTACATCGTATTTTGCGTCAGTACGAATATAAAATTCTTTATAAACGTATGGCATTTACATTTTTAATTTTATTTTTATACATATTAGGCAGTCGTATTACTGTTGTACACCAAGGAAAAATGGTAGCGAACCAACATGATTTTTATCAATTGGCAGTGTCGAATGTTGGCGGAAACATTCAGACGCTCAATCTATTTTCGCTTGGTTTAGGACCATGGTTGACGGGGCTTGTCTTACTTATGCTGTGGCGCTACCAGAATATCGAAAAGACCATGCAACAAACGCGTAAGGAGCGACATTATCAAGAAAAGTTGTTAGCACTCGTGTTAGCCATCATTCAAGGCTACTTTATTATTTTTCAAAATATCATTGCGGTGCATAGAGAAGTGATGAATACCCCGTTGCTGCTGTTGATTATTGTTACAGGCGCAATGTTGCTCATGTGGTTGGCAGATCAAAATGTACGCTATGGGCTTGCAGGTGCGATGCCTATCATTTTAGTGAGTATTATTCGGTCCATTTTTTATCAACAAGCACCGCACATCAAGATTGATGGTGTGCTGTTAATCGTAATTAGCATCGCAATGGCATTGATACTAATTATTTTATTGTTTTTAGAGCTAGTGGAGTATCGTCTGAATTATCGAGATATTATGCATGTGGATCAAAGCCGTGCCCAAACGTTTGTCGCATGGAAGCTTAATCCATCGGGCAGTATTTCCATCATGTTAAGCTTGTCTGTTTTTATTTTATTCAATAGTGTGTTGAATCTTGGCATGCAATTTATGACGGGTTCAGTGGGGTGGTTGCATTATTTTGAACTGAGCCATCCAGTGGGCGTAACGACGTATATCATTTTTCAAGTGTTACTGGGTTATGCCTTGTCACGCTTGTTAATCAATACAAAGCAGAAAACAAAAGAATTTTTAAAGGCGAGTCACTATTTTGAAAGTGTTGCACCCGGAATAGAAACAGCGGCGTACTTAGACCATAAAGCACGTATTATCTGTTGGACAGGCGCGATAATTGTAGGTTTGATTATCGGCTTGCCACTCTACTTGTCTTTATTGGTACCACAGATTTCGCAACAAGTTTATTTCGCAATGCAACTCATGATTATGATGTATATCAGTATTAATATTGCGGAGACGATTAGAACATATTTGTATTTCGATAAGTATCAACAGTTTTTAACAAAGTATTGGTAAGGAGATTTTTATGAAGTATTTTATACCGGCTTGGTATAGCGGGCATCAATGGTGGGAGAGTAAGATGGAACCCTATTTTTATAACCAAGCAGAGACGACATTTGATGACATGATTAGTTTGATGTCTATGCATCGACTGAATCATGAATCGTTTCAAATGATTGTGCTTAACTATACGCCTGATTTGCGAACGTTTTTACATCGACATGATCTTTTCGATATGACGTATTAGTCAGTGTTTGATGAGATACAAGGTTTTCAGCATCGGACGCCACGCGCCATTGATTATCGTCACTTGGATTGGCCGGTGGGAACAGAGTTTCTCTATCTTGCGCATATGATACGTGCGATGATGCCGGATGAGATGCATGCGGATGTCTATTTCAATCAAGATGGCTACGTGATATGGATTGAGGTGTTTCAACACAATGTCTCGAAGTATCGTTATGTGCTGGATGATCGTGGTTACGTGTCGAGTATTATCTATTTCGATGAAGCTGGTAAGCCGAATCATCAGCGCTATCTAACACATGATGGCGATTGGATCTTGCAAGAGGATTTGGTGAGCGGTGAAGTGAGCGTCCACGAGCAATACGCACATTATTTCTCACAGCAACGTTATGCGTCGATGAGCGAAGTGATTTTTGAATATGTTGCTCAGTATCGCGACCAAGTATTCGAACAAACAGATACGGTTATTGTGGCAGCAGATATGCGTCATAATAAGCCAATCGCAGACATCTTTGCACAGTATAAACGATGTTATTCGGTGTTTCAGCAGCGTCCGCACGCGTCGATTGAAGCGTTGGAAAGTATGGATCCACATGCGAATTGGTTGGTAGATACGCTAGATAATGAGCAGTTGTTAGAGGCGTATAGAGTACAACGTGGTATATCAAATCGACTGTTGCGTATTACACCGTTTGATGCGCAGCCTATGTCGAATATAAGCAGCCAGCTACATGAAACGTTTATCGGTGTATGGATAGATGGTATGGGTACGGAACAATTATTGACGATGTTAACGGAATTGACCGACTATCTGAATCAGGATGAAGCGTTGCGCCTCGTTTTATTATCTAAAAGCAAACCTAAATACGCATTGCCAACGGAACTTAAGCGTCAGATTGAAGCGATCAATGCGCAGATGAATGAAAAAGATGAGACGTCTGAAGCGGTGTCAGAGTTGATGAAAGGTAAAGAACCGATTGATTATATCCAAGTGAAATATGTGCCGTTTGAGTTGGATATTATTGAAGCAATTTCGACGTTGCGTATTGTGATAGATCTGTCTAAAGAACCGGATTTATTTTTACAGATTTGTTGTTTGAGTACGGGCATTCCGCAAATTAATGTGCGCGCGACAGATTATGTGACGCATAAGGAGAATGGTTATGTTGTAGATGGAGAGACGCGTTTACACGTCGCTTTAGATTACTATCTCATGCAGTTGAAAAATTGGAACAAGTCTTATGCGTATGCGATGAAGCTGGCGAAAAAATATGCATCGGACAAGATTATTGCACAGTTAGATGCATTGATTGAAGGTGAGAACGATGGCGCGGAAGTTTAATGTATTACAAATAGGTGGTATTGATCGCTCCCCAAATTTTGAACACAAGGCAAAAACCGTGTGGCATTACGTTTCAGAGACAGATGTACAACAAGGTGCAGATGCTGTAACAGCACAACTGCCACATAAGGTAAAGTTTGATTTTATTTATGTGCAGATGGCGTATTCGGATACCTTAATCGCATTACTTTCAATGGCAAGTCAACCGTATACGACCTATATTGATCAAGCATATTGGAATGATCGTTTTGAGAATGATCCGAATGTGCAACGCTATATGATGCGACCTTTTGTATACGCAGATGAACAGGAGCGTGAAGAAAAATTACAAGCGGTAACATTTCCCGGGCAATACGGTGACAAAATATCTCCCGCTTATTGTATTGTGCAACATGACTTTCAAGGAGCAACGCATTACGAAGGGAACAATGCTTTTGTGATTGAAGGGGATTTCGGTGCAACGATGGCGCCTCTATTATCATGGCAACGCAGTCTTGTTTACGACAAAGACAAGGTGATTCAAGTATGGCCTGAATATACATTGACGGGAGATATTGAAGTTGAGTTCGTTTATCGCTTAGTACCTTTTGATCAACCGGGACAAGTGACAGAAGTTTTTGTACGACAACATCATGAGTTAACGATACCGCTTGAAATTCCTAGACGGTCATACGATGCACATATCGTGATGAGTATGCGTGCAAAAGGGTCGGGAACAATACGCATCGGTGCGGTTCATAAGCGATGGTCCCGCTTAGACATGGGGCAATTTATTTTAGGTGGTAAGCGTTATGCGGATAGTCACCGTAATGAATTCATTTATTACTTTAATCCAGGCGATATGAAGCCGCCACTCAATGTTTATTTTAGTGGTTATCGTTCGGCTGAAGGGTTTGAGGGCTATTTTATGATGAATCAACTTAAAGCGCCTTTCATGCTGATTGGTGATCCGCGCGTGGAAGGTGGTTCGTTTTACTTAGGTTCAGATGAATATGAACAAGCACTCAAGCAGGTCATTTTAGATAGCTTGGATTATCTCGGATTTCAGCGTAACGACTTAATTTTATCAGGACTGTCGATGGGGTCTTTTGGTGCGTTGTATTATGGTGCGCAGTTAAACCCTGCTGCTGTGGTAGTTGGTAAACCGTTAGTCAGCATTGGAACGGTGGCTGAGAATATGGCACTTGTCAGACCTGAAGATTTCGGAACGTCATTAGATGTGTTACGTAAAAATGAAGGAGACCTTACGTCTACAGCAATCGAGCGTTTGAATCAAAAGTTTTGGAAGGTATTTGAACAAGCAGATTCGTCCCAAACGACCTTTGCGCTTTCGTATATGATTCATGACGATTATGACCCACGCGCTTTTGAGATGTTACTACCGATATTGAGTCGTCAACATGCACGTGTCATGCAAAGAGGCGTCCCAGGTCGACATAACGATGACTCACCGACGATTACGAGTTGGTTCATTAACTTCTACAATATGATACTTGAACAACAATTTGGAAGGGGGCGCAAGCATGCCAAATAGAAGTCATATCATACGTTGGACGCAAGTGACGCCGGATACGTTTATGTACGGGTCACGTCTCAAGTTTCAAGATGATGGCGTCGTGTTTGAAAATGGTCTGATGCCCTCAGGTGCTGTTATTCATGAGTGGAAGATGATGACGAATTTTTCAGCAGATAAGACGATTCCACAATTGCCGATTTTAAAGCACGGCCAAAGTTATCGCTTGGTATTGAATTATGATGTTGAACCGGTGGAGGGTGTCTATTTCAGACTAGCATTCAAAAAGAGTAATGGTTCTGAAATTGACACGGTCATTATTCAGTCGGACGAAGTAGTGTTTACGTATCCAACTGATGCATTCTCATATGAAATTCAGATGTTAAATGCTGCGGCAACCCACGTTCATTTTCATTCAATTCACATGATCGAAGCTGTCGAATCAACGGTATCTGAGACATTGATGATTTCAAAGATTTTGCAGGAACAAGAAGATGAAATGTACGTTAATGTGATTTTAGTTGCGACAGACGGTTTAGCAAGAGATGTAGGTCGAAATTTAGCAAATGTCATTTGGGTTGAAGGCTGGCAAAACGACGATATAGATAAAATTGTTCATGTATTGGCGCCGTTACAACAAGGATACCGCTTGAACTTTATTGGTTATACAGTGGAAACGAATGCGATGGCGTATCAGTTGGCAGAACGTATGACTGAAACAGCATGGGTGACGTCGGATGAGGAATTTACACGGAAATCACACGTTAAAGTGGTGGTATACGGTCAAGATGTGCGACATCAACCAGAACTTGCACTGGTAGCGCCATTGTTACATCCGAGCTATCAACTGAATACATTGAATAGCGTGCAGTTGAATGGAGGTGTGCGTCAATGAAACATCGTGTTAATGGGATGATCAATAGGGGACGCCTGAAACGTATATATAAGCGTTTGAAACAAGTCAACGCCTACAGTGATAGTTATAGTCAGATGAGTGACGAAGACCTTCAAGCAAAGACAAAGATGTTTCGTGAACGTTTAGCAGACGGTGCCACGTTATCTTCATTATTACCTGAGGCGTATGCTGTTGTCAGGGAAGCAAGTCGCCGTGTTCTCGGAATGTACCCGAAAGATGTCCAAGTACTAGGGGCCATTGTGCTACATGATGGCAATATTGCTGAGATGCAGACCGGAGAAGGAAAGACGCTGACTGCGACGATGCCCTTATATCTGAATGGGTTGACTGGTAAGGGTGCGTACTTAATTACGACAAATGACTATTTAGCACGTCGTGACTGTGAAGAAATGACGCCACTTTTTGAATGGCTTGGCTTATCAATTGCTTTAGGTTTTGTTGATGAACCAGATTACGAGTATGCGCCTGGAGAAAAACAAGCCATCTATGACCATGACATTATCTATACGACAAATGGGCGACTTGGCTTTGATTATTTAATCGATAACTTAGCAGACGGCAAAGAGGCAAAGTTCTTACCACCACTGCATTTTGGGATTATTGATGAAGTTGATTCCATTATTTTAGATGCCGCTCAAACACCACTTGTTATTTCCGGTGCACCACGTGTTCAGTCCAACTTGTTTGGTACAACGAAAACCTTTGTCGAAACACTACAAGAAGATGTGCATTACAAAATGAATAAAAAGGAACAAGCAATTTGGCTCACACCTGAAGGCATCATAGCCGCAAATGATTACTTCGGTGTAGAGAATATGTATGACGCCCCTTATTTTGATCTCGTACGCAGTATTAATTTGGCATTACGTGCACGTCATATGTTTGAAGCTAATCTGGATTATTTCGTCTATAACGGCGATGTCGTGTTAATCGATCGCGTAACGGGTCGTATGTTGCCGGGGACAAAGTTGCAATCGGGCTTGCACCAAGCGATAGAAGCGAAAGAAGGCGTTGAAATTTCTACGGATATGAGTGTGATGGCAACGATTACGTTCCAAAACTTTTTCCGTCAATTTGAGGTATTTTCAGGAATGTCTGCGACGAGTAAGTTAGGTGAAAAGGAATTTTTTGATTTGTATGGCAAGGTCGTTGTGCAAATACCAACAGATAAACCGATTGCACGTATTGATTATGCAGATCGTGTTTTTAAAGGCCTGGATAATAAAAACGCGGCCATCATCGAGCGCGTCTGCACATTACATGAGATGCAGCGACCGGTGTTATTAATTACACGCACCGCAGAAACGGCTGAGTATTTTTCGAGACAGTTTTTTGATCGGCATATTCCGAATAACTTGTTAATTGCGCAAAATGTCGCGAAGGAAGCACAGATGATCGCTGAAGCGGGGCAATGGGGCGCAGTAACAGTCGCGACGAGTATGGCTGGTCGGGGCACGGATATAAAACTCGCTGATGGTGTGAAAGAATTAGGCGGGCTTGCAGTCATTGTAAGTGAGCATATGGAGAATAGCCGTGTTGATAGACAATTACGTGGACGTGCGGGGCGACAAGGTGATCCCGGCTCATCACAAATTTATATTTCTTTGGAAGACTATGTCGTGCAGCGTTGGGGCAAAAGTAAGCTGTTAGACTCTGAACCACTCAATCGTATTGATGATGAGACTTTTGAACAGAGTCGCCTATTTCAGCAACGTGTGAAGCATATTGTGGCACGTGCACAACGTGTGTCAGAGGAACAAGGTGTGGCGATGCGCGAAATGAATAATGAGTATGAAAAAAGTCTCAGTGCGCAACGTGACATCGTCTATGCAGAGCGTGATCGCGTGTTGGATCAGTGGGATTTAGAAGCGATGCAGTTAATGACACTGGCACGAGATGTATTTCAACGTGATTATCACGAACAAAAGTTAAATAACAGTGACAATTTGTATGCGTATATTTATCGCTTGATTAGCTTCCAATATCGTGGTGATTTTAAGGATATTGATTTGAATGATGAAGCGGCAGTTGTGGCGCAACTTGTGACGTTGTTCAAGGCACGTTTGGCAGCGCAGTATGAAGTGATTGGCAATGATTACATGTTTATGCGCTTTATTCAAAAGACCATTCTGAAAGCGATTGACAGTAATTGGATTCAACAAGTAGATGACTTACAACAATTACGCAGTAGCATTAACAACCGGCAGAATGGGCAGCGCAATGCCATTTTTGAATATCACAGAGTGGCATTGACGTCATTTGAAGCGATGCGTGAATCCGTGAAAGTTCGCATTGTAAATAATTTATGTCAAAGTGTACCGACGTTCGATAAGCAGAACAAATTGGTTATACACTTTCCAAATTAAGAGGTGAAATAGAAGGTGACAATTTATAATATTAACTTTGGTATTGGCTGGGCGAGTAGCGGTGTGGAATATGCCCAGAGCTACCGTGCCAAGTTGTTGAGAGGACTCGACGTATCGATGAAATTCGTATTTCTCGAGTTCATTAGCAACGAAAATATCCAAACGTTAACAGAAAATATTGGGTTTCAAGATGATGAAATTATATGGATGTATCAATACTTTACAGACGTGCGTATTGCGCCTACAACGTATACTGTAGCGGATATTATCGCAAACATTGCGGAACCAATTGTACGTGAGACACAAGAAGGAAAGATTAAGCGATTATACCTTAATGATAATCAAGACTTTATTACCTGTTATTTAAAAAATAAAGATACAGATATTGTGGATCGTGCGGAATTTGTGATTAACGGTATGCTCGTGCGTAAAGATTATTACAGTTACGTGCGTACGTTTTCTGAGTACTATGCACCAAATAACAATGTGGCTAAGTTGTATATGCGTCAATTTTACAATGAAGATGGTTCGGTTGCTTATACGGAACATATTGATGGTGAGACACATTTATACGCATTTCCAGACCAAATGTTTTACACGCGGGAAGCATTTGTTGCACATTTTATTAAGAAACTACAACTGACATCAGAGGATATTGTGATTTTAGACCGCTCAACGGATGTCGGACAAATCTTTTTGGAACACAAAGGTGACAGTAAAATGGGTGTTGTCGTACATGCCGAGCATTTTAGTGTTCATGCTACAGATGACGATTATATTTTATGGAACAATTATTACGAATATACCTTTGCACAACATGCAGAAATTGATTTTTATATCACGGCAACGGAACTGCAAAATCAAATATTAAGCGGACAGTTTGAAAAATACCTTGGTGCCACGCCAAAGATCACGACGATTCCAGTAGGGAGTTTGCATGAACTGAAGTATCCAGATAAGAAAAGACGTCCGTATTCATTGATTACAGCATCGCGCCTTGCGAGTGAAAAGCATCTTGATTGGCTTGTGCGTGCGGTTGTCATAGCAAAACAGTCACTACCAGAATTACAATTTGATATTTATGGTGAAGGTGGCCAACGAGAACTGCTACAAAAGTTGATTGATGAAAATAACGCACATGATTACATTCATTTGAAAGGCCATGTCAATCTTGAAAACGTGTATGCGAACTATAAGTTGTTCGTGTCAGCGTCAACAAGTGAAGGCTTTGGTTTGACGTTGTTAGAAGCGGTTGGTTCGGGGCTCGGCATGATTGGTTTTGATGTTAATTATGGTAATCCGACCTTTATTCGACATGATAAAAACGGCTATCTGATTCCAATTGATGCGAAAGAAGATAGCACGAAAGACATTGTCGAAAATTATGCCAAACACATTGTTCGATTTTTTGAGGTAGGTCCAAAGCAACCACATCGTACGTCATATCAACTCGCACGCCCGTATCTCACAACGGAAATTCGACAAAAATGGCAAGACTTGATTTCGGAGGTGTCTCATGATTAATCTATTTGAATACTTTGATAAGCAGTCGCAAACATTGTACGATACATTACGTTTAGCAGGGCATACGTATGAAACGATTGTTCTAGAAGATGATGGCTTTTTACCAGAACACATCATCACGCCATATCGTTTTTTCGCAAACTATCAAGCACCTGAACATGCGACTGCCCGCTACTTCAATCAAGTGCCAATTCCACGCTATTGGGAGATTGCCGGTAACAATGATTCAGCAACAGTTAAAGACATTGGCAAATTACGCGCCAACATTCGTTACTATCGCGGTAACACACCACGTATCGTCAGTCATGTGGAGTGGTTGGATGGATTGGAACGTTTGCAGTATGTGGATCATTATACGCAACATGGTGTTCGATTTGCACAAACCTTTTATGACTTGTCAGGGAAACGCATTTTTCGAAAATATTTAGATCAACAAGGTGCAGAAGTCATATATGAGAACTTTGTGGCGCAAGCGATTATTTTAAATTGGCAAGGTAAAGCACATCATTTTAATAATAAAGTGCAGTTTATCCAATTTTTCTTGCAAGCATTGGGCAAAGACTTAAACGGCTTCGTTATTAATTCATTGGGCTTACCATTCTCAGTCTTGTACCGTCTGGAGACACCAGGTAAAGATCTCGTATTTTGGCAGGAACAAAGTAACGGTCAAGTACCAGGCAATATGTCATTGATTTTAAAAGGTGGGCATACACGTGAGTATTGCGTCATTGTACCAGACAATCAAGAGTATGAAACACTGAAACAACAAGTGGATGAAGATGCACAACAACACCTTTTCTCAGCGGGTTACTTATACGATTATGCGCGTAAAAATACGTATACAGCTAATGTGTTGACTCTGACGAACTCAGATCAGATACATCATCTTGAAGCGATTGTTGAAGCATGTCCAAAGGCGACGTTTCATATTGGTGCAGTGACGGAAATGTCGGATAAGTTAAACGCAATGGACCGCTATCCTAACGTCAAGTTGTTTCCAACGATTGAACGTGCGACAGTCGACAAATTGTATCAGTCATGCGATGTGTATCTAGACATCAATGAAGGTGGCGAGATTATCAACGCATTACAACGTGCATTTGAACATGATTTATTGATTATGGGCTATCATGAAAATGCGCATAACTTGGGGGTAACAGCACGCGAAAACTTATTCGATAAAGAAGACAATGCAGCCCAATTGATTCAAGCATTGAAAGACATTCAGTTGAAAAAACGTTACTTCAAAGTACGTCATGACTATCAAAAAGCCCATGTACATGAAATTACAACCAAGGGCTTCAATGCAGTTATGGAGCGCGTCACAAATAAAAAGGGCTAAAAACATTCAATTTATGTTTATAGAGGGCAGTAGCTGACTGGTATGAAAATACTTTTTTACACCTACTTAGCCTTGCCGGGGTGGGACAACGGAATCTTTTTTGATAAATCAGATTCCTGTTCCACTCCTTTTTTAGCTATTAAACACGTCTTTTTGACAAATATACTTGTCTTTTTGACGTTGATAGTATACTATGAAAGAGAGGTGAGCCATATTGCGAAATCGATTAAAAGAGTTGCGCGCACGAGATGGTTACAACCAGACACAACTTGCGGAATTGGCAGGTATTTCAAGACAAACAGTGTCGCTGATAGAACGTAATAATTTCACGCCTTCTATTAAAACAGCCATGTCGATTGCACGTGTATTTCAGGAACCAGTTGAAAAAGTATTTATCATCGAGGAGGAAGATTTATGAAAGTGATGCGTTATATATTATTAACATTGTTAGGCGGACTTATTGGAGGGATTATCGGTCTATTTGTAGGTAGTACACAAGGGTTTCATTTTATAACACAAATGCATTTCTTAGATGACCATGCATTGACGATTGTAGCGTGCGTAATAGGTATCATCATCTTAGCGCTACTTATCTATAATTTAATTGTCCAAAAGCAGGCGTTACATTATAAAGCCGAGGCACAACAAGAAGCGTCAGATATGGATCATAGGGAGAATAAAGAGGATTTATTATTTTGGCGTGCAAGCATTCTTAATAATTTGCAGTTATTCATATATTTTATCTTTCTACTGATGTTAGTTTTGAATAATGCCTCATCACACTGGACAGTATGGATAGCATTAATGTTTTTTATCGTAAGTTTAACGATGATGCCATACAATTTCTTTGTACGAAAATTTGATCCGAGATACCCAAAAATTGGTGAAAAGGATTACACGGAAAAAACATTGGCATTGATGGATGAGGGTGAGCGACATATTACCTTACTATCTATGTATAAACTTTATGTGATGAACATTAGCTTATTAATGATAAGCATTGTAATCATCAGTATCTTTTCAATTGAATCGGGCGTCAATCAATCTTTTGGTTTAATCATATTACTATGTCTATTTGTCTATAACGTATTTGTTTATCTGTTCAGAGTAAGAAAATATTACAAATAATGTTTGATGATTAGCAGTTTGATTTTATCTTTGACACTCAGAATTTATCACACCATTAACAACGATGTATCTGTTTTAGAGTGACTTAATATTTTTATAGAAGCAATAGCCTGGATCAATCGGGTTATTGCTTTTTCATTGTGCAAACGACCTAAATTTAAATAAAAAATTGATAATGTATGCATACAATTTCAACACCAAAACATTGGTATATCAATAATAGACAGTGATATGTAAAGATAATTCATAAAATTAATGTAGTATTATAAAACTCAATAGTTTTGGAAAGTTGCGTATTAATAAAAATAACTTTATTGTTAATTAATAATATGTAGTTTTAGCTTTATGGATTTTGGGTACAAAAAAGAGTCTTTAGTATTCAACGATGTAACATCAGTTATATAACTCACGTATAGGAACATACATCTTTGTGTCATATTTTGAATGGCATCTTTTGCATACCACACTTTTTATGCATTCAAATTGAGGAACTCTATTTTTAAACATTCCTACTAACATTTTAATCTTATTAAATTTTATTCCGTCAACTTTGTAAATGTCATTGTTATATATGATGTTTGTTTGAAGTATAAAGCTATTATTTTACAAGCTTATTTTGGGAGGTTTCACAGGTAATGAATAACAAAAACAATTTTTTGTCTAATCGACTTAATAAGTATTCGATTAGAAAGGTAAGTTTCGGTACAGCATCATTGCTTATTGGTGCAACGTTATTGTTTGGGGTTAACAATGACGCTCAGGCAGCTGAGGAGACAACAACAAGCAGTGCTGTAACAGATAGTCAATCTGGGGAAGAAGGTCCTGATGCAGTTGAAGCACCTACAACTGAGTCAGCAACAACTGAAAATACAGAAGAAGCACAACAAGTAACACCAGAAGTTGAAACAACAGAAGCAGTATCAGAAAAGGACGTATCAACAGAAGTTACTGAACCGGAGACGGTAGAGAATGAAGCAGATACGACAGAAGTAGAAAGTGCAACTGCACAACAAGCTCAAGAAGAGTCAGAAGAAGTGTCAAACACAGTGGAAACAGCGAAAGAAACAGCAGACGTTACTCAAGATACGGAACCGGTTCCAGAAACGAAAACAACTGCTGAAGTATCAGCGCAAGATACTGAAGTTGTTTCAGAGCCAGCGCAACCCGTTTCGAATGAAGTTACATCAGCTGAAGCACCAGCAACAGTTGAAGCTAGCACAACTGCAACAACTGGAGCAGACGTACCGGAAACACGCTATGATGCTGCGTTAGCACTTTCTGAAGAGCTAGAGAAAAATAAAGAATATGCGACAGCAACAAGTGGTACAACATTCCGTTCTGCTTTTCGTAGTGTCGGTACAACACGTGCTGCCACAGATTACACGGGGAAAATTATTGATTACCCAGGTGATTTAGTTGTTAAGGTTGATGATCCAACGACAGCACTTGCACCAGGTAACATTAACTTCGCACCACGATTTGTGGAAGGGCAAAGTAAGTCGTATGCATTTTTAGTAAATCCAGACGGGACAATTACGAAAAAATCGCTAGCTGTTAATAATGGCAGTAGTATCGTTGCTTATAAAGGTAACTTTATTGAACTGAATAACAATACGCCAGAAGCATATGTGTATTTAAGTAATGTTGGTATCTCTGATGGTCACTCTGTTGATGCCATTGCGAAAGTCTCAATTATTCCGACTAAAGATAGTGATCCTTTAAATACAAGATACTTTTTAACATCAGGTAGAGACTATTTATCTGTAGCATCTAAAGCTGGCGGTGGTGCATCTGTTAGTCTTACTTTCTTAGAACATAAAGACCAAGCTGACTTTGATAATTTGTATAACTCTGTCCAATTATCACAAACGACAAAAGAATCATTGCTTCAAAGCCTGGATAGTATTAAAGGTGAAACAGAAGCAGTTAGTGGTTTGTTGAATGTGTATGACTTAGATGATTACAGTGCAACTAAGAGTAAAGATAAGCGTAAATCGATTACGTTCGATCGCGATGAGATTAGCAAGCTTTATGTAAGTAACGAAACAACACAAAGAGCGAGTGCAATTTTAGAGTTAAATGGTGATCAAGTTACGTTGACATCTGGTCCTGAAGGTAAAGGCGATACGCTAGCGAATAACAAAAAAGTTACAGTAACTTATGAGAATCAATCACAATTGAACTATACAATCACGGGTACAGGTTCAAGTGGTCCAGCATTCCTTCCAGATGGTCTCTTGTTGCTAGAAGTACCACCGTATCATGTTGAAGATGTGGCAACGACAACAGGTCAAGATGATCAATTTGTCATTCACCAAACAGTACCAATGCGCGATGTGAGAAAGCCTATAACATTGCCTAAAGAGATTACATTAGGTGTTCAAGTACCTGAAGGCGTTAAGCTGTCATTAAAAGAGAACACAACATCATTATTTACAGCGGATAAGAGTGCAAGTACAAGTAATCAACTTACAATCGTACCGGGTAAAAATGGTGTAAAGAATTTAGATTTATTGAAGCAACAAACGTATTATAACAAAATCTATGATATGCCAATTACCGCAAGTCATGATTTAACGTTAGCAGATATTGAAAATAACACGGCGAAATGGCAACAACTTCAACAATATTACGATAAAGATGAAGAAGTGTTGAAAGTACCAATTACGTATACATTCAAAAATGGTGTGGAAACTTGGGATGATTTAACAACGGACAAGCCATTTGCGGTTATGAATGTATCAGACGAAATTAAAAATACGTTACGCAAAATAGATGAAGCTGCGGCGGCTGTTGAAGCAGCAAAAGTTGCAGATCAAGCAGCTAAAGACGCGCTTGCGACAGCGAATACAGATAGTTTGATTACACCGACAGAACAAGCAGCATTAGAAGCTGCACAACAAGAAGCAGTGGCGAAGAAAACAGCAGCAACGGATATTGTTAATGCATTACCAGAATCATACCGTGGTGATATGCCAGCGACATTAGCAGGTTTAACAGGTATTAATGTGCCAGCTGTCAATGACCAAAACGAAAATGGTATTGAAGACTCGATTGATACACAATTAGCAGATGCACAAGCGAAAGTGGATGCAGCTAAGGCAGCGGATAAAGCGGCTCAAGATGCATTAACAGCAGCGAATGCAGATGGTTTGATTAGCCAAGAAGAGGCGGATAATCTAGCTGATTTAGCTAAGAAAGCTGCAGATGCGAAGACGGCAGCGGAAACAGCTGTATCGAATTTACCAACTTCACCAGAAGCAGTGAAAACACAAAAAGATACGTTAACGAATGAGTTAGCAGGATTAAACGGCATTACAGTACCGGCAGTGAATGATAAAGATGGTAATGGTGTAGCGGATGACGTAGATGCGCAGGTTGAAGCCGCGAGACAAGCTGTAGAAGAAGCAAAAGCAGCGGACAAAGCAGCAAAAGATAAACTTGATGCAGCAAATGCAGATGGCTTAATTACGCCAACAGAAAAAGCGGAATTAGAAGCAGCACAACAAGAAGCACAAGCTAAGAAAGATGCAGCGACTGAGAAAGTTAACGCGTTACCAGAAGAAAATAAAGGTAACTTACCGACTGAGTTAAGCACGTTAACAGGTATTAATGTGCCAGAAGTTAACGACCAAAACGAAAATGGTGTAGACGATCAGGTGGATGCACAATTAGCAGATACGAAAGCAAAAGTGGATGCAGCTAAGGCAGCAGACCAAGCAGCGAAAGACGCATTAGAAAAAGCAAATGAAGACGGCTTAATCACGCCAGACGAAAAAGCAGAACTTGAGAAACTTCAAGAAGAAGCGAAATCTAAGAAAGATGATGCTACTGACAAAGTCAATGCATTGCCAGAAGATCAAAAAGGTGACCTGCCATCAGAGCTTGATAAGTTGACTGGTATTGAAATTCCAGAAGTTAACGATGCAGACGCAAATGGTGTAGCTGACGATGTTGATGCCCAACGAGCAGATGCAGAAAAAGCTGTAGAAGAAGCAAAAACAGCGGATCAAACAGCGAAAGACGCGTTAGCGAAAGCGGAAGAAGACGGCTTAATCACACCAGCGGAAAAAGCCGAGTTAGAGGCAGCAGCTCAAGAAGCAGCAGACAAAAAAGCGGCAGCAGAAGACAAAGTCAACGCACTTCCAGAAGACCAAAAAGGCGACTTGCCAGCCGAGTTAGATAAATTAACTGGCATTGAGATTCCAGAAGTGAACGACGCAGATGCAAATGGCGTAGCTGACGATGTCGACGCACAACGAGCAGACGCAGAAAAAGCTGTAGAAGAAGCAAAACAAGCGGATCAAGCAGCGAAAGACGCGTTAGCGAAAGCGAATGAAGATGGCTTAATCACACCAGCAGAAAAAGCAGAGCTTGAAAAACTTCAAGAAGAGGCACAAGCTAAGAAAGAAACTGCGACAGATAAAGTCAATGCGTTACCAGAAGACCAAAAAGGTGACTTACCATCAGAACTAGATAAGTTAACTGGCATTGAAGTGCCAGAAGTAAATGACTCAGATGCCAATGGTGTGGCAGACGATGTTGACGCTCAACGAGAAGACGCAGAAAAAGCTGTAGAGGAAGCGAAAGCAGCGGATCAAGCAGCTAAGGACGCGTTAGCGAAAGCGGAAGAAGACGGCTTAATCACGCCAGCAGAAAAAGCCGAGTTAGAAGCAGCACAACAAGAAGCAGTTGACAAAAAAGCGGCAGCAGAAGAAAAAGTTAACGCGCTTCCAGAAGACCAAAAAGGCGACTTACCGTCAGAACTTGATAAGTTAACAGGCATCGAGATTCCGGAAGTTAATGACGCGGACGCAAATGGTGTAGCTGACGACGTAGACGCCCAACGAGCAGATGCGGAAAAAGCTGTAGAGGAAGCGAAAGCAGCGGATCAAGCAGCTAAGGACGCGTTAGTAAAAGCAAATGAAGATGGATTAATCACACCAGCAGAAAAAGCAGAGCTTGAGAAACCTCAAGAAGAAGCGAAATCTAAGAAAGATGAAGCAACTGACAAAGTAAATGCATTGCCAGAAAATCAAAAAGGCGACTTACCGTCAGAACTTGATAAGTTGACTGGTATTGAAATTCCAGAAGTGAACGACGCAGACGCAAATGGCGTAGCTGACGATGTAGATGCACAACGTGCGGACGCAGAAAAAGCTGTAGAAGAAGCTAAGGAAGCAGACCAAGCAGCTAAGGAAGCAGACCAAGCAGCTAAGGACGCGTTGGCTAAAGCGGAAGAAGACAGATTAATCACACCAGCGGAAAAAGCTGAGTTAGAGGCAGCAGCTCAAGAAGCAGCTGACAAAAAATCTACAGCGACAGAAAAAGTTAACGCACTGCCAGAAGACCAAAAAGGCGACTTACCTGCTGAGTTAGACAAACTAACAGGCATCGAAGTTCCAGAAGTGAACGACGCGGATTCAAATGGCGTAGCTGACGATGTAGATGCGCAACGTGAAGAAGCAGAAAAGGCTGTAGAGGAAGCTAAAGCGGCGGATCAAGCAGCAAAAGACGCATTAGCGAAAGCAGAAGAAGATGGATTAATCACACCAGCAGAGAAAGCTGAGCTTGAGAAACTTCAAGAGGAAGCACAAACTAAGAAAGATGAGGCTACTGACAAGGTCAATGCGTTACCAGCAGACCAACGTGGAGACTTGCCATCAGAACTAGATAAGTTGACTGGTATTGAAATTCCAGAAGTGAACGACGCAGATTCAAACGGAGTAGCTGACGATATTGATGCACAACGTGCGGACGCAGAAAAAGCTGTAGAGGAAGCGAAACAAGCAGACCAAGCAGCTAAGGATGCATTAGCGA
>NZ_PPRF01000105.1 GCF_002902145.1 Staphylococcus rostri
CAGCAAGCAACTCTGTCTCAACAAGTGAATCAGACTCAATCAGCAGTTCAAATTCAGAAAGTGAAAGCACGTCAACTTCAGTATCAGAAAGTGAATCGGCTTCAACAAGTACAAGTCAATCTGTTTCAGAAAGCGATTCTACATCAGTGAGCACATCTGAATCAGAAAGTGCAAGTGAATCAACAAGTATCAGTAACTCGGAAAATGCAGAAAGAGATTCAGTAAGCGCAAGCGAATCAACGTCGATTAGTGAGTCAGCCTCAATTAGTAGCTCTAATTCGGCAAGTGAAAGTACATCAACTTCAGAATCAGAGAGCACAAGTAATTCAGACTCGGCATCAATCAGTGACTCTGAGTCAGTAAGTGAGAGCGATTCAATCTTATCTAGTGAAAGTGTTTCTATCTCAGAAAGTGAAAGCACATCAACTTCAGAATCAGAGAGCACAAGTAATTCAGACTCGGCATCAATCAGTGACTCTGAGTCAATAAGTGAGAGTGACTCAGCGTCTACAAGTATGTCAACTTCAGTATCAGAAAGTGACTCGGCTTCAACAAGTACAAGTCAATCTGTTTCAGAAAGCGATTCTACATCAGCGAGCACATCTGAATCA
>NZ_PPRF01000106.1 GCF_002902145.1 Staphylococcus rostri
CGGAAACAAGTATGAACAACCACATTTGTTAAAGGAGGACGAGTAAAGTGCCGAAAATCAAAGTGAAGAAACAAGTTGGTCTAGAAGAGTTGCTCAACTTATTGAGTAACGATGAAATTGAACAAGGAGAATATAGAGGCTCAAAAGGCACGTGCGTATATCCGAATGAGATGTTTTTTGATGATTTTGAAATTGATGGTTTTAAAGCTGAAGATAGATTTGAGATTGAAGTTGAACAAGAGATTGATGAGCATACGAAGTTAGATGGTTTAGTTGAAAAATTTGAAGATTGTAATGGCTATGTCGATTACACAAATTTCGAATCAGCAAAATCTATTAAGGCAGAATTAGAAAAGTCGAAAGCCATAAAGACAAAATCTTTAGCTTTCTACTTAGCACAAGACAACCATGAATTGAAACTTATCTGGAAAGACGGTGAGCTTGTTGAGTAAAGACCATAAAAGGCGCATAGCAGAACTGTGCGCAGAACGAGTCAGACTGAATAGTGAGAATAGCAGACTACTAAAAAGCGTAGCAAAGCTATCTGACGAACGTAACCAGTACAAGCAAGAACGTGATGAGTTGATTGATGATATTGCGGTTGTGCGTGAGCAACGTAACGAATTAAAGAGAAAACTTGATGAAGTAGAAGATTTGTTTGTAGGACATATCAACTACAAACTATCCGTGACGCACAATCATTGGTACATCAATCTGCGTCATAAGCTACACAGAATCTTACACGGTGAAAAGGGGACTAAATATGAGTAATCAATTAACAGTTGAGCAATTGCAAGAATTACTTCAAATTCAGAAGGACTTCGATGATAGAATACCAACGTTGAATTTAGAAGATA
>NZ_PPRF01000107.1 GCF_002902145.1 Staphylococcus rostri
TGTGCAGAAATTCCATCATATACGGATTAACTCTAAAGCGATTAATTGTTCTGTATGAAGGAGTTTGACCCTGCGCAAGCCACATCATTCGACAGCTATCTTTTAACAGAAATTCAATACGTCTTCCTGAAAAAACTGAGTGCGCATAGCCATATAAGATTATTTTTAACATCATTTTTGGATGGTAAGATGAAGGACCTCT
>NZ_PPRF01000108.1 GCF_002902145.1 Staphylococcus rostri
TCTTCTACAGCTTTTTCCGCATCTGCTCGTTGGGCATCAACATCATCAGCTACGTCATTTGAATCCGCATCGTTCACTTCTGGAATTTCGATGCCTGTTAGTTTGTCTAACTCAGCAGGTAAATCGCCTTTTTGGTCTTCTGGAAGTGCGTTAACTTTTTCTGTCGCTGTAGATTTTTTGTCAGCTGCTTCTTGAGCTGCTGTCTCTAACTCGGCTTTTTCGGCTGGTGTGATTAAGCCGTCTTCTTCCGCTTTCACTAATGCGTCTTTCGCTGCTTGATCCGCTTGTTTTGCTTCCTCTACAGCCTTTTCTGCTTCTTCACGTTGGGCATCAACATCGTCAGCTACACCGTTTGAATCCGCATCGTTCACTTCTGGAATTTCAATGCCTGTTAACTTATCTAACTCGGCTGGCAAGTCGCCACGCTGATCTTCTGGAAGTGTATTAACTTTGTCAGTAGCCTCATCTTTCTTAGCTTGTGCCTCTTCTTGAAGTTTTTCTAACTCAGCTTTTTCGGCTGGTGTAATTAATCCATCTTCATTTGCTTTCGCTAATGCATCCTTAGCTGCTTGATCAGCTGCTTTCGCTTCTTCTACAGCTTTTTCTGCTTCTTCTCGTTGCGCATCTACATCGTCAGCTACTCCATTTGAATCTGCGTCGTTCGCTTCTGGAATTTCAATACCAGTCAACTTATCAAGCTCTGATGGTAAATCGCCTTTTTGATTTTCTGGAAGTGCGTTGACTTTTTCTTCCGCTGCCGCTTTTTTATCAGCTACTTCTTTCGCGGCTGCCTCTAACTCAGCTTTTTCCGCTGGCGTGATTAAGCCATCTTCATTCGCTTTCGCTAATGCATCCTTAGCTGCTTGGTCTGCTTGTTTCGCTTCCTCTACAGCTTTTTCTGCGTCCGCACGTTGTGCATCAATATCGTCAGCTAC
>NZ_PPRF01000109.1 GCF_002902145.1 Staphylococcus rostri
TCGCTAATGCATCCTTAGCTGCTTGGTCTGCTTGTTTCGCTTCCTCTACAGCTTTTTCTGCGTCCGCACGTTGTGCATCAATATCGTCAGCTACGCCATTTGCGTCTGCGTCATTCACTTCTGGGATTTCAATACCAGTCAACTTATCAAGCTCTGATGGTAAGTCGCCTTTTTGGTCTTCTGGTAACGCATTGACCTTGTCAGTAGCCTCGTCTTTCTTAGCTTGTGCTTCTTCTTGAAGTTTTTCTAACTCAGCTTTTTCTGCTGGTGTAATTAATCCGTCTTCTTCCGCTTTAGCCAACGCATCCTTAGCTGCTTGATCCGCTGCTTTTGCTTCTTCTACAGCTTTTTCTGCTTCTTCACGTTGTGCATCTACATCGTCAGCTACTCCATTTGCGTCTGCGTCGTTCACTTCTGGAATTTCAATACCAGTCAACTTATCAATTTCTGACGGTAAGTCGCCTTTTTGATCTTCCGGTAACGCATTGACTTTTTCTTCCGCTGCCGCTTTTTTATCAGCTGCTTCTTGAGCTGCTGCCTCTAACTCGGCTTTTTCCGCTGGTGTGATTAAGCCGTCTTCTTCCGCTTTCGCTAATGCATCTTTTGCTGCTTGATCCGCTGCTTTTGCTTCTTCTACAGCTTTTTCCGCATCTGCTCGTTGGGCATCAACATCATCAGCTACGCCATTTGCGTCTGCGTCGTTCACTTCTGGAATCTCAATGCCAGTTAACTTATCAAGTTCTGATGGTAAGTCGCCTTTTTGGTCTTCCGGTAACGCATTGACTTTATCAGTAGCCTCGTCTTTCTTAGCTTGTGCCTCGTCTTGAAGTTTTTCAAGCTCTGCTTTTTCCGCTGGTGTGATTAATCCATCTTCCTGCGCTTTCGCTAATGCATCTTTTGCTGCTTGATCCGCTGCTTTCGCTTCCTCTACTGCTTTTTCCGCATCTGCTCGTTGCGCATCTACATCGTCAGCTACTCCGTTTGAATCTGCATCGTTAACTTCTGGAACTTCAATGCCAGTTAATTTATCTAACTCAGCTGGCAAGTCGCCTTTTTGGTCTTCTGGCAACGCATTGACCTTGTCAGTAGCCTCGTCTTTCTTAGCTTGTGCTTCTTCTTGAAGTTTCTCAAGCTCTGCTTTTTCTGCTGGTGTAATTAATCCATCTTCATTTGCTTTTGCTAATGCATCCTTAGCTGCTTGGTCTGCTTGTTTCGCTTCCTCTACAGCTTTTTCAGCATCTGCTCGTTGGGCGTCTACGTTGTCAGCCACACCGTTTGCGTCTGCGTCGTTCACTTCTGGAACTTCGATGCCTGTTAACTTATCAAGCTCTGATGGTAAATCGCCTTTTTGATTTTCTGGTAACGCATTGACTTTATCTGTCGCTGTCGCTTTTTTGTCAGCTGCTTCTTGAGCTGCTGCCTCTAACTCAGCTTTTTCTGCTGGCGTGATTAAACCGTCTTCTTGTGCTTTTTGTAACGCGTCCTTAGCTGCTTGGTCTGCTTCCTTAGCCTCTTCTACAGCTTTTTCCGCATCTGCTCGTTGGGCATCAACATCATCAGCTACGTCATTTGAATCCGCATCGTTCACTTCTGGAATTTCGATGC
>NZ_PPRF01000110.1 GCF_002902145.1 Staphylococcus rostri
CATTTTACTACTAACGATTGAGTGAGATAACACTTTGGATGATCAAATATTATTGCATCTATCTCACTAAATAAAAAGTATTTAACAGATTTATCTCTAATGTTTTTAAATTTAATACTATCTTCTTTAGCTGTAATAAAATATGGATTTTCAACATAAATGATATCTTTCATCTATTGCCTCCTCACATCTTTTAAGTTCTATCCCCTTAATTTTATAAGATATCCAACACTTTTGGAAGCGCTTTTATAAAATAAATATTTTTGTCCCCTATTTATCGGGGTTCTTATCTAATTTGAAAATTGGAAACAGAGTGAAAGTCACTGTTAAAGTTTTCGTCCCCTATTTATCAGGGTTCTTATCTAATCGATTCATCAAAGATATGGTGATTGCGAAAAGTGAGTTCTCGTCCCCTATTTATCGGGGTTCTTATCTAATTAGTTACTCAAACGATATGTATGAATTGTATTTGTAGTTCTCGTCCCCTATTTATCGGGGTTCTTATCTAATTTAAACTTTCGGGATGAAGTTTATCATCATTTTTCGTTCTCGTCCCCTATTTATCGGGGTTCTTATCTAATTGGATGTGTTGCATTTCACAATGTTAATTGTAAATAAAGTTCTCGTCCCCTATTTATCGGGGTTCTTATCTAATAGACACTTATACAAATCCCATAACATCAAGACTCCAGGGCTCTTTTGCTTGTCTCCTAGATGACCAAATCACTTCTTGGCAGCTCATAAATGTCTCTTATACGGGCAAAAATATATGGGTTCCTTAAAGAAAAACTGCCTATATAGATAGTGTAATCTATATAACTTAAAAATTACAGCAATTAATTAAACTTTACAGCTCAGAAATTAAATAAATCACTTTGCACTCACCATATCCCAACTACAAATTATCCCTCTTAAAGTTCCATGTTATTTATCTGTTCTTCAGTCAATTCTTCAGCAACAAAATAATCATAGATATTAATAAACTCAATCCCATTATTTTCAAGGTTATTTTTCTTCATAATCGCTAACACTTTTTCAATATCACTATCTTTAGCAATATTAAATCTATCCCCTAGTTCATCTATTGATTTATCATATACTGTATAGTTCAAATCATCTGTATAGCTTATACTTTTAATAAAATTATTCATATTTTTATCCACTTTTTATA
>NZ_PPRF01000111.1 GCF_002902145.1 Staphylococcus rostri
CTTTTGGATTTTTAGATAATCAGGTAGATAACTTTTCTTTAAAATGACATACTTAATAGCTAAAATTAATGATAAAATCGTTGGAAAAACAGCTAAGCCGGGCGTAGCTATAGAAAATAAGGACGTAACAAAAATAGTCCATATCATCCATTTATTAACAATATTTTGTTCCATTAGTTCATCTCCTTCATGACTTTTATAATATGAATTTTCTTACTACTTCCATATTATGATTATTATCAAAGAATAAGTCTGGGGGTTTTGGATTTAAAGATACCAATCTGATCCCCTCATCGTTGATAAACATAGGTTTCATGAAATCACCATTCATTTGAATTGTGATTTCATGGTTAGGTATAGTCTTTGATACTGTGTTTTAAATTGAACATCATCAAGAATTATTTCACCTGTACCTGCTGAAGCATATCCATATAGCATTAATTCGTTAGCAATAACGCTGTTTGAGTTAATATATAAGATTTTATCTCCATTTTGCTCATTTAATTGCTCGTTTGTATTGTAAAACACACGTCTTTAACGTTCATCTGCAAGTTAATCATATATAGTAGTTATAACGTTCCTAACTTAGTATGTTATATATATATCGCTTTTTAATACACTAAATATATCAGCAATTCTCTGTACAACTAGAAAGGTTAGAAGGTAAATTCAAATAGTCACTTAAAGTTGAATGCTGTATTTCAATTTTTTGAGACTATTTCTTTGGTTCTACATCCCAGATTAATAAGATTTTTTGTTATGTTGCTGGCAATAATCTTATTTTATTCTTTATAAAGTTATAAAATCCCTTATTTCGTATTATACGAAATTTTTTAATCATAGTGAAGTTTATACGATGAAAAGTATTTGTCGTTGGAATCGCTGGATATTCGCATTAAATTTGTATCTCAATAAGTCGGAGCTAACTAAAAAAGTTGAAAAAATTAAAAAATGAATATGGGGTAATATAGGAAGAACTTGGAAAGCTTTTTGGTGTATCGTCTAGAACCATCCAAAACATGAAGAAAGATTTAACCAATATAAAAGATAGCTAACTCTCTAAAATATAGATGCTTTTAATCTTAATTTTTTTGCCCTATAAAAAAATAGGGGCAGGAGAATTAACTAATATCTAAACACCTCGAATTCGATACGGTTAAAATCAAAAAGGCCAGATGTTTTATCATCTGACCAACCGGATTGGGTACCGGGAATGAGCTACTATTTCAGTAGAAAGCGGGATTTCACCGCGAATTGTTACTATTAATTTATCAGACGATATCCTTGAAGTCAACTACGTATGAATCTGATTCTCATTTGTTTTTCAATTTCTAGTAAGTCTGTTGTGCTTACTTTAATTTCTCCAGTAGGATCTTCGCTGTTTATTTTTTGAATCCTCTTTTTGCTTATTGTGGTAATTGCAGAAACGTTGGCATAAGATTGTTTGTTTTTATGTCTATTAAAAACCTTTCGTACAAGCTCAATATTTTTTGCCCTTTTTTTCAATTTGGATATTTTTTGTTCAAAAGTTTTGGATTCTTCTTTTATGAGTAATTCAATTTCTTCAAATTGCTTGCGCACATATGCTTCTGTTAAATAACCATACTTTACGAGTATGGCAATTCTTTCTGCTTTAGTTATTATATTGTATTCATGTCTTTCCATTATTAAGTTAGCGTAATCTTTAATTTCATCTACTTCATTATTTAGCTGTACAACTTTTTTATACAATTCATCTAAGGTGATATCAAAAATAGACGAAGTTAAATGTGTATAGTGCTTTGATTTTTTTGAAGAAAGTGGAATAACTGTGAGAGTACTTTTTTTGGGATTGTCTTTCCTATCCATAACAACACAAAAATGATTGCCAGAGAATTCATTACCTATATTACTTCCTAAGTTTACATAAATGATTGATCCTCTTTTATAAGTTGAATACATTTTCTTTTTATTGTTGTTTTCTTCCAATAATTGAGTTGTGTAAAAATCCAACCACTCAGGTAAATATTTTATTTTTCTATTTTCTTGTTGTGCACTGCTATAAATATCAATCATCTTTGTAGTAGTGGTTAGAAAAGATTTATATACTTTTTCGTTACGAACCTGCATCTACATGCCTCCTAAACGTTTTGTGAAATGATTATCAAGGCTAATTTCATTTAATGGTATTTTGGAATTATTGTTTACTTGCTTGTCATAAGATTTAAAAGGGACATTGTTAAATAATGAAATAATGTACTTACGTGTCATTAAATGTTTTCATATCTATTTAATGCATTAAACTAAATCAGGTATTCACCATGTGCAACTTGTTAAGAATTTTTTTCTTGAAAGCTTGGGTAAGGCTTAGAATTTGAATAACTTTCTAAGTGATTTTTATGCCATGTGTATCTTGTACTTTGTATCAGTCCTGCAACCAATAAATTCGTAGACATGTACGAGAAACTTTTTGAGTCGTTTCACTGAGGAATTTTTCATTTTTGAATTAAAGAGGGGTATATAGAACAGTTAATTATTTCTTTGATATAGTAGATTCATTTACTTTATTGAAATTTTGTTGACCTGTTTATACATAAATTTCATTAGTTATATTATTGTATTTGACACCATAAGCTGAATTGTCTTTGTTTAGTCACTATCCATCCATATCATCTTTAGAAATGAGATTTAATCTGAATTCATCATCATGTATCTAATATCGGCAAGAAATTATTCGTGCATAGTTTCGGGCTGCTTTACTTATAATATAGCATGTAAAAAAATCATATCAATAATTTTTTGAGAAGATTCTGAATTAAAATGTTATATGCCTAAGGAATTAGTAGTGGGGGATAGCATTAGATAAGTTATATGATTGATTAGAATAAAAGATAAAAAATAAGTTTAATATAGATTTTGTCGCAAAACAGACAAAATTTTTAGAAATATAAGATTGTTATATGTAAATAAATTTGTTACAATTTCATTTAAAATATTGCTGGAACGGCAAATAGAGGAGATTTTTTAAATGAAAGATAAATTATCATTTGTTCAAGTGATTTATGCTGCGATTATCGGTGGTTTGTTATCTGGTATCGTAAAATTAGGTTGGGAAGTTATGTTACCACCAAGAACGCCAGAGCGTAATGCAACGAACCCGCCACAAGAATTATTACAAACATTTGGTTTTAGTCATGACTTTACACATATGACATACCAATTTTCAGAGCAATCAATGCCTTGGGTAAGCTTTATTGTGCATTTTAGTTTTTCAGTAGTTGTCGCATTTATTTATATTTTACTTGTTAAACGTTTTTCAAAAGTAGCAATGGGTTATGGTTCAGTTTTTGGTATTGTTGTTTGGATTGGTTTCCACTTAATCATTATGCCATTGATGAATGTTGTACCTAGTATGTTTGATCAACCATTCCATGAACATGTTTCTGAGTTCTTTGGTCATATTGTTTGGATGATGGTGATTGAGCTTGTGAGAAGATATTACATTTATAAAAATGCATTTAATTAAATTAAATAATTGAAAGCAAAAAAGCCCGCCAACACTGGTGGGCTTTCTGCTTGAAACAGCTATCGCATTTATACACTCAATTGATTAAACAGTACAAAATCAATAGCGTAGAGGAGATAGCTCATTATGTGCCACTATTTTAATGCTGCTATGATTTCATCTTTATTTGACCATCTTAGTATAGATAACGCTTCATGATTAGCGGCTTTTTGAACTCTTTCAGAAATCTTATATTCAACATCATTAGCGATAATAATCATCTCAGAGGATAAATTGTTTCTGTTGTGTCTATTTGGTTTAACATCTCTATATATGAATGCATCGTTTGTAATTTTATTGAAATCTAAGTTGTTCGCAAAATTTATAAGTTTTTCAGGTTTTGTCTTAGTACCTGGCAAAATATAATCTATTGAATATTTAATTCCAGATTTACCTGAAATTGCCACTTTAGCTGATCCAGTAATTTCCTCATTGTATAAAAAGTCAAATACTTCTTCATAAAATAAGTTTGATATGTTTGATTTAGTGGCTAAAGTTAAGTCATAAATTTTTAATATGCCTTGTATTAGGTTGTGTTTTGATTGCGAAAAGTTATTATCTTTAGTATTAGCAATGATTTCATCGTTTTTTAATATTAGATTGAATTGGTTTAAAATAGAATTGATAAGGTTAGTTTTAATATCAATACCTAACATTTCTAATTCGCTTAAAGTTATACCATCATCTGATAATACAATGTAATTATCTGGTGAAATATCAGCATAGATTCTTATATTCATTCAAATGGTTTTGAAAGGGAGTAGTGATCTCAGTGGAACCATCTAAAGTTTTGTATTTATAACTTTGTTTAAGCCATGAAAAGTACTCTTGCATTTTTCTCCCCTTTGCTCGTAAATTATTACTTCAAATTGTCTATCGCGTACTGTGCTTCTTCTTCTGTAAATTTTTCGCCGTACTCTGAAGTAAGCTGTTCTTGAATTTCGTTTTTAGACATGTGCATATCTTTGGAGTAAGATTCTGCCTTATTCAAAGCATTATTTTTATAATCCGCTTGAAGGTGATCTATTGCATATTGAGCAGCTTCAGCAGGGAATTTGTCTCCGTACTCAGACGTGAGTTGATCATAAATACCTTGTTTTGACATATAGAGTGTATCTGAATATATTTCAGCTTTACTTAAGGCATTATTTTGTTCAGTAGTGGCATTGCTATCATGTGATGGGTGTTTAACTGTTCCTTGGCTTGTCGTATTTTGCTTATCTATTTCTTTACTTACTTCATTTAAAAATGCACCCGTACATGCTGTGAAAATGATAGAAAGAATGATAAATACGACGAGACAACCACCGCATCCCCATAGCCATCTTTTTTTCGTTTTTGATGCCTGTTCTTTTTGATAGTTTTCGAATTGTTGTCGTTGTTGAGCAAGTAATTCTTCGGTTGTTTGATTGTTTGAATCATTTGACATGCGTGCGTCCTCCTAGAAAAATTTGTTTACGCATTAATAACAGAAAAGCGTAAATGCTTTAATTATTACCTCTCAATTAAGCTAATTACTATGAAAATCTTTTCTATTTTTATGATTCAATGTAGGTAAAAAGAGGAATTAATTAATATTTATTATATTAATCAAGCGTTCATCTTGCAACGACTGCCACAAAGAAAAAATAATTCTTTCATTATTAGTTATAGAAAAACAAAAAACACAGGGAGAAAACTGTCCCTGTGCTAAAAATACCAAAGCTTGATTCTGAAAATATTCTATTTAATTGTTTGTAGTAATTACTCAACTAATTGATCTACTGCATATTGCGCTTCTTCTTCGGTGAATTTCTCGCCAAATTGAGATGTTAATTGATCATATATTTCAGCTTTCGACATTTTCCCGTCTTCGTGGTATGATTCTGCTTTTTTAACAGCGTTCTCTTTATAATCAACTTGCAAATTATCTATGGCATACTGTGCTGCTTCTGGTGAGAAATAATCACCGTATCTTGATGTTAGTTGATCGTAAATGCTTTGTTTTGACATATACAACTCAGAATAGATTTTTGCATTTTCCAGTGCTTCATTAGCATCATTATTTTTTTCTTTGTTGTAAGGAGAATCATCTAGACCTAACAATGGTTTTTGTGCCGTTGAATCTTGTGTTGATTTAGTTTGTTCTTGCTGTTTTTGAACAGTATCTATAACCGCACCTGTAAACGTTGTAAGCGCAATGGCTAATAGAATGATGATTACTAAGCATCCGCCACAACCACCGCACCCAATGAACCACCATTTCTTTGAGCTTGATGCTTCCTTTTTTTGCCATTCTTCATATTGTTCTTGCTGCCGCTTTCTTAATTCTTCATTTCTAAGTTCTGTTGGATTATTTGACATTAAAGTACGCTCCTTTAAATGTTGTTTTACTGACGTTATTTTAATGGAATATTTCGAAAATGATTCCACTAAAATATCAATAAACAAGCAAGTCATTTTTCAATAATTAGACGCGGCGTTAGTAAACGCAATGTCATCATCTATATTATATAAACATACCTAATTGTAGGCAATGTAATTTTTATGTCAAATAGATTTTTACAGTACTATATTACGTTAATGTGAAAAAATGAAAAATAACAGTTAGTAGTAATGCTATAATGAAAGTCAATATTTGTTTAGAAAGGATATGAAATGAATAACAAATCAATTATTTTAAAAGATAAATCATATAGAGAAAATAATGTGGCGATAGCGTTTAAACTAAAGAATACGATGGTTGATGATGTGGAGAGTATTTTTTATTTCACCGTTATGATTACGTATGAACACGAAAAGATTTTAACTGAATTGGCTGTTTTTAAGGATGATATAGACAACTTAAAAAACTTTAAAATAACTGAACAAGTGAATGAATTTTATTTTTATGAACCTGATATTTCATTCTTAGTAGTTGATATTGATGAATTGTATTTCTTCATTAATCTAGATTCGGGACTTAGACATTCAAATATGTGTACGGATTCAGGTGTTTCGCTCAGAATGAATATTTCTGTTGAATCTTTAGAAAAGTTTATAAGTGACTTAGTATCAATCGTATAATTCATATTTCATTGCCTGTATTTATATTCATACAGGTTTTTAT
>NZ_PPRF01000112.1 GCF_002902145.1 Staphylococcus rostri
TCTATATAACAAAAAAGGGAAGAACTTAGACTTTTATAAAAACTTAATGGACAACTTAAAATATATGAAAGTTTTTAATTTAAGTGCGGTACTTTTTCCGAAGTTAAGAAAGAATGTTGAGAACGAATATGAAGCTTGGGAAGGATCTAAAAGCTATCAAGCGACTTTAAATGCGTTATACTCTTTATTTTCATATTTATCTCACTTCATTATATTAACGATTTCGGTCATTTTGATTTACAAAAAAATTATTAATCCAGGGATGGTCATTACACTGCTTGGATTAGTTGAACAACTTAGTATGCCGATACTGAATCTGTCCAGGAGTATAAACAGCATTAATAGTACGCAAAAATTAAGAAATCAAATACAACAAGAACGGACATCTGAAGAAAGTGAAATAGAAGTACAAGCGACTTTTAATGAAAAATTAGCGGTTGAAAATCTACATATTCCGATTGATAACAATGTTTTGATGTATAATGATATGTCTTTCTACCCGAATAAAAAATATTTGATTACGGGCGAAAGTGGGACGGGGAAATCTGTATTTTTAGAGACGATTCTAGGGATGAACTCAAACTATACAGGTACTATTTACTACGATGATCAAGTAATGAATCAACGGACAAATGTATTTGACGATATCGCTTATATTTTGACAGATAACGCATTATTTAATGTATCGGTCGTCTATAACATATTATTTAGAACGGATTATACCGATGCAGAATATGATTATATGAAGCAGTTATTGCCAGAAAAAGTCATTAACGAGAAACAAATTGGCAATTTATCAAGTGGCGAAAAAAGGCGTGTGTTATTGCTTAGAGGGCTCATGTCTGGTAAGAAAACGTTAATCTTTGATGAGCCAACGTCTAATTTAGATGCGCACACAAGTCGAAAATTCTGGGATATGCTTATGACAATTGAACAGAAAACGATCATTATTATTTCACATCATACACCGGTAGATATACAAGGGCAATTTGATTTTAAACTTGATTTTTCTGAATATATCGAAAGAAAAACGTAATGTTGTTTAACCGCAACAAGGGGGGATTATATGGGTGACTTAGGTATTAGAATGGACCATATTAAAGTAACATACGATACTCAAGATGTTTTTACGTTTGACCATTTAACGGCGTATAAGGATGAAAAAATTGCGATTGTTGGTGAAAACGGTGTAGGGAAAAGTACATTATTAAAGTTAATATATGGTGCACTCACACCTAGCCAAGGAAGTATTGAAAGACATGTGGATTTTAATTATATGTCGCAATTGGAGATGGACGAGTCGGTATCTCGTATAGATGACTTGGATTTTAAAATGTTGTCGGAGTTAAATGTGCCAGAAAATGAATGGCACCAACTGAGCGGTGGGGAGAAGCGGAAGTTAACTTTAACCCACACGTTGTCATCTTATTCGGAGGGTCTATTGTTAGATGAACCGACGACGCATATGGATGCTGAAGGGATACAACAATTGATTAATTACCTTAAATACTATTATGGATTATTGATTTTTGTAAGCCACGACAGGGATTTTATCAATGCTCTAGCAACGAAAATATGGGAAATTAATGATCATACAATTGAAGTTTTTTCAGGAAATTATGATGCGTATGTTGAACAAAAGGAAGAACAGATTGCGTATATTGAACATGAAAATGATAAAAAGCGTAAAGAAAAAGAACGGTTAATGGCAGCGCTTGAAGATAAACAGAAAAAGGCTGAAAAAGTCGGTGAAGCAAGTCCGAAAAGTAAGAAGAAAAATATCAAACCTAATCGCTTGGCGGCTTCCAAACAGAAAGATACGGTTCAAAAAAGTATGTTCAAAAATATGAAGAACATCGAGCAACGTATCAAAAATATTGGAGAAGAAACGGCATTACAAGATGAACGACACATTGATTTTCCAACAATTAAAAGTTTAGAAATGCATAACAATTTTCCGATTATGGGAGAAGATATTTATCTGAAACTTGGCGATAAAACATTGTTTGATGGTGTGCGTTTTCAAGTGCCAAAAGGTGAGCGTCTTGCGATAGTTGGAGACAATGGTGTAGGAAAAACCTCACTATTAAATTATATTGTGAATGAACAAGAAGGTATTACCATTTCTCAAAATGCGAAGATTAAAGTGTATAACCAAATGGACTATATCCCGAAAAATGATCAAAACGTTCTAGCATATTTAGGAGAAAACACATACTATCATACAGAATTAATCAGAAATATTTTGATTAATTTAGGCTTTGATGAACGCACGCTCAATCATAAGAAAATGAATGAATTAAGCGGTGGAGAATCAACAAAGATAAGTATTGCGAAGTTGTTAGTAGAACCATCGAATATTTTAATTTTAGATGAACCGACGAATTTTTTAGATGTGCATACAATTGAAGCGTTAGAAAGACTTTTGAAAAGTTATAAAGGGACGGTTATTTTCACATCACATGATCAAAAATTTATAGCGCAAGTTGCGACACAAGTATGGCGCATTGAAGACGGTAAAATAAAATATTAGTTAGCGATTGCCAATTTTTATAATCAATTTATTCGATAAAGTTAGTCGGATATGTTTAGCTAGAGGACATGAGGGTACAGCAATTAATGTATCACGTAAGATAAAATGATGTAGGAGTTGAGTAGAACGATGGAATTACAATTAGCAATTGATTTATTAGATAAAGAAGCAGCTGCAGAATTAGCAAAACAGGTGACTGATTATGTAGATATTGTTGAAATCGGAACGCCGATTGTAATCAATGAAGGCCTACCAGCCGTACAACATTTGAAAGACAACGTTAAAGATGAAGACGTCAAAGTTTTAGCGGATCTTAAAATTATGGACGCAGCGGACTATGAAGTAAGTCAAGCTGTGAAGTTCGGTGCGGATGTCGTAACAATTTTAGGTGTGGCTGAAGATGCATCTATTAAAAATGCGGTGGCAGAAGCTCATAAACATGGCAAAGAATTATTAGTCGACTTAATTGCCGTACAAGATCTTGAAAAACGTGCAAAAGAAATCGATGCAATGGATGCGGATTACATTGCTGTGCATACAGGTTATGACTTACAAGCAGAAGGACAATCTCCTTTAGAAAGCTTACGCCGTGTGAAGTCTGTAATTAATAACGCAAAAGTTGCTGTTGCTGGTGGTATTAAGCCAGATACGATTAAAGAAGTGGTAGCTGAAAATCCAGACCTTATTATTGTAGGTGGCGGTATTGCGAATGCAGATGATCCACGTGAAGCGGCGAAACAATGTCGTGAAGCGATTGAAGGGTGATTGGATGTTGTCACGTCACTATCAATTAATTTTAGATGAACTTGCACAAACACTGAAACAAGTAGACACAGAAACAGCAGAACGCTTTGTTCAACAAATCTTACAAGCGTCTAAAGTTTTTGTGGCAGGTAAAGGGCGTTCTGGTTTTGTCGCGAATAGCTTTGCGATGCGTTTGAACCAGCTCGGACAACAAGCATACGTTGTGGGCGAGACGACGACACCTGCGATTCAACAAGGCGATTGTCTAGTGATTGTGTCTGGTTCAGGTTCGACAACGCATTTACAATTGTTGGCTGACAAGGCGACATCAGTAGGTGCGCAAGTATTGTTAATTTCAACTGTGGAAGAGAGTCCGATTGGTAAGTTAGCTGAAACAACGCTTGTCTTACCAGCAAGTACGAAACATCGTGCAGAAGGTTCCCAACAACCATTGGGCAGCTTATTTGAACAAAGTGCCCAAGTGTTGTTAGACAGTCTTGTTTTAGATATGCAGTCACAGTTGAATATAACTGAAGAAACGATGCAAGCAAATCATGCAAATTTAGAATAAATGTATTATATCGAAGCCATTGGTTGTTAATAGGACCAGTGGCTTTTTCTATGTCGCAATATGATAAAATGATAGAAAACGTATTCAAAGAAGTGAGTGTCGAATGGAATTATTAAAACGTATTGAACACTATGCCGAGCAACAGCCACAAGCACAAGCAGTTGCGTTATGTATAGATGACGTATCAGTGACATATGACATGTTATGGGCGCAAACAAATCAAGCTATGCAGTCGTTGCCAGATGCTTGTATCAATTGTGATGTTGCGCTGGCATTTGAGAAAATAGAAACATTTGTTGTGGCGTATTTAGCATTATTACATAAAGGCGCAACACCGTGTGTCATGGATCCACATTGGACAGCTCAACGTCGCACAGCATTGTATGAAAAATATCATATTGCGTATATTTGGGATGATTCAGGATTACAAGCAACGCATTATCAAGGTCCGTCGAATGAACGTCCAGATATACTCCATATTGGATTTACATCAGGGACGACAGGCTTACCTAAAGCTTTTTTACGCAATGAAGCGTCATGGATTGCCTCTTTTGAAGAAAATGAACACTTGCTAGCAGAACATATCATTGCACAAAATCTTTCGATGGTTGCGCTTGGCCCTTATGCACACTCATTAACGTTGTATGTGCTTGTCTATGCGTTATTTTATGGTCGAACGTTTATCGGACAAAATGATTATGATGTTGCACAATGTCAACGTGTGATTGAACGTATAAATCGTCCATGTAGTCTGTTTCTAGTACCGACGATGGTACATGACTGGGTACAAGGGGCAACAAGCAATGCGCATATTGCTTATACATTTGTGACAGGCGATAAGTTGTCATCACAATTGCACGAAAGATTAAAAATGAAACTGCCTACAACGACAGTTTATGAATTTTTCGGAACGTCTGAAGCGAGTTTTATTAGTGTGAATCGCAATCAAACAGCACCGCTTCAATCGGTAGGGCATTTATTTTCAAGTGTTAACGTGAAGATTGACCAACCAAATGCGCAAGGTGTCGGTCTGTTAATGGTTCAAAGTCCGATGACGTTCTCTGGATATGTGGGGGAAGTATTGCCTGAATGGATTGAAACGGGAGACTATGCCTCTGTTGAAGGCGATATTCTGTATTTGCACGGACGGATACAAGACCGCATGATTATTGGCGGGAAAAACATTTCGTTATTTACAATTGAACAGGCACTCAAAACGATAACAGGGATTGATGAAGTCGTTATCGTGCGTCAGCAACATCAAAAGTTTGGCGAAGTAGCAATCGCATTGTATGAAGGTGATGCACAGTTAACATATCGTGCAGTACGTGAACAATTAGAAACCGTGTTGTCACGTTACGAACTACCATCTAAGTTGATTTGTGTCGCCAAACTGCCACGTACTTCAAGTGGGAAAGTTTCGAGACAGGCAGCACAACTTTTATATGAACAGGGGGCATGGCAATGAATGAAGCAGTCATTATTGCAGCAAAGCGGACACCAATCGGTCGATATGGCGGCAAGTTACATCAGTGGGAACCGGAAGATTTGTTGAAACCATTAATTCAATATTTTCAAGAAACATTACCTGTTGATTGGCAACAATTGGACGATGTGATTTTAGGGAATATTGTCGGAAACGGTGGCAATATTGCGCGCAAAAGTTTATTATCTGCAGGATTCGATTTATCGATTCCCGGTGTGACAGTGGATCGACAATGTGGCTCAGGGCTTGAAGCCATTCATCTTGCTTGTCGTATGGTTGAAGCAGGAGCAGGTCATTTCTATCTTGCGGGTGGTGTAGAAAGTACAAGTCGTGCGCCATGGAAGATGAAACGTCCAACGTCACTTTATCCAAGCGAACCACCACAGTTTTATGAACGTGCTGCATTTGCGCCAGAAGGACAAGATCCAACGATGATTGAAGCGGCAGATAATGTTGCGCATGCATACGATGTGTCTCGTGCGGATCAAGATCAGTTTGCGTATGACAGTTATATGAAGACCGTTGAGGCTTTTGATGCCGGTAAGTTAACGGATGAGCTATTGCCACTTAAAGTGAACGGCGAGTGGATGGTACAAGATGAAGGGATGCGTAGAAATATTCGATTAGACCGCTTGGCACGGCTTAAACCGATGTATCCAAATGGGACAGTCACAGTAGGGAATTGTTGTGCGAAAAATGACGGTGCCGCACTTGTTGTTGTGATGTCAAAAAAATATGCCTTGTCACTGGGGATTACGGAAGGATTGCAGTTCAAAGATTACGCTATCAAAGGTGTGGACCCTAATTTGTTAGGGATTGGACCTGTTCCAGCTGTATCACATCTTTTAGAAAAACAGCATTTGAAAATATCGGATATAGATGCAGTAGAGTTGAACGAGGCTTTTGCATCACAAGTGTTAGCGTCTCAACCTGCACAGTTAAATCGTTACGGTGGTGCGCTTGCGATTGGCCATCCATATAGCGCAAGCGGAGCTATCCTAGTAACACGATTATTTTATATGACAGATTGCCCATTAACGATTGCGACAATGGGGATTGGAGGAGGAATGGGGAATGCCGCATTATTCGAACGTTGGTCACACGGAAACGCGACACATTAAAGTCGACCAAACAACCTTACATACCTATCAAGCGTTATTTGATATGTCGCTAAGCCAAGAAATCCCCTTGCTCTTTTTTGCCCGTTATTGGCGTGACTTTACCATTTTTCAACCGTTTGTCGGCGCAGAAGTGATGCTCGTTGATACAACTTTAAAATATGTAACGCCCTTATATTGCGACGAGTCAATCAAGGCGACATTAACATTTAAGTCAGCGAAACAAATTAAAAATTTTGAACAATTTCGTTTTGAACTCGTATTAAACGACAGCAATGTCATTCAACAAACTTTTGTACGGAGGGACAGTTAATGAAGTTTTCGACAGATGATGTGGCACAATATTTGAAAATAGTTAGAGATGACAACCCGATACACACTCACATTGTGCCAGGTCAAATGATTGTGCAAAAGGTATTACGGGACTATGGTATGCAAAACATATCTTGTAACGTACGCTATAAGCAACCCGTGTACATCAATGAGCCATTAAACGTGTATCAAGACAGTAACGGCTTTGTTGTGAAGAACGAGCAAGGCGTAGTGAAAGTTATAGTAGTGTGACGTTAGCAAAATTGAATTTTAGAGAAGATAATTAAAGTGTAAAACAGCTTGTTTTATATTGATTAATAGTGACTGCTTATTAATTGTGTGTGACAGATAGGCAACGTAACTGTTAAGAAGAGCCACCGAAAATACAGTTAGGCATGAAATATGATGAGTTAAGAATAATTCAACAGGATATGAAAAAGATAAGATATAGTGTAGTTAACAAAATGAACTCATTATACATAATGATTTGGTTTTAAATAATCTTATTTGTAGAAGTCTAATGAAATAAAGAAACTGACTAAATATGATTTCAATTGCTTCGTTTTTATTTTAACGTTTTATTTTTAAC
>NZ_PPRF01000113.1 GCF_002902145.1 Staphylococcus rostri
GCGTGAGCGACTCAATGAGTATGAGTAACTCAACATCAGCAAGTATGAGAGACTCAATTTCAATAAGCTTAAGCGATTCAACAAGCATGAGTGATTCAATGTCAATGAGCATGAGTGATTCAATGTCAACAAGCGTGAGCGACTCAATGAGTATGAGTAACTCAACATCAGCAAGTATGAGAGACTCAATTTCAATAAGCTTAAGCGATTCAA
>NZ_PPRF01000114.1 GCF_002902145.1 Staphylococcus rostri
ATCAAACTCTCCATAAAAGAAGTAAGCTTGATTAGCTCGTTTGATTGTTTAAGTCAATCACTCTTGAAAGTACTACTCTGAGTACTCAAATTATTGGAATTAACGTTGACATATTGTCATTCAGTTTTCAATGTTCATGTCTTTCTTTTGACTCGACAAGAAATAATTATACATACTTCTTACTCAAAAGTCAACATCTTTTATTTATTTTTTCAAAAAGAAAATGACCAAAAGGTCATATAAAAGATTACCTGGCACCGTCCTACTCTCGCGGAACGTAAGTCCGACTACCATCGGCGCTAAAGAGCTTAACTTCTGTGTTCGGCATGGGAACAGGTGT
>NZ_PPRF01000012.1 GCF_002902145.1 Staphylococcus rostri
AGATACAGTAGCACCAGATGCACCGACAGTAGACCCAGTGAAAGCTGGCGACACAGAAGTGACAGGTAAAGGTGAACCAGGATCAACAATCACAGTTAAGTTCCCAGATGGTAAAGAAGGCACAACAACTGTAGATAAAGACGGTAACTGGACTGTTAAAGTTCCAGACGGTACAACAATCAAACCGGGTGACGAATTAGAAGTTACTGCGACAGACGAAGCAGGAAACAAATCAGACGTTACAAAAGTTAAAGTACCAGATACTGACAAAGATACAGTAGCGCCAGATGCACCAACAGTGAACCCAGTACAACCTGGCGACACAATGGTAACTGGTAAAGGTGAACCAGGATCAACAATCACAGTTAAGTTCCCAGATGGTAAAGAAGGAACAGCAACTGTAGATAAAGATGGCAACTGGACTGTTAAAGTTCCAGATGGCACAATGATCAAAGAAGGCGATAAACTTATCGTTACAGCTACAGATGAAGCAGGCAACACATCAGAACCTACAGAAGTTATCGTTAAAGGTATGAAAGATAACGGTAAGACTGATATGAATGACAACATGAAAGACATGAATGGCATGGACGACATGGATAACATGAACGATATGCCTGGTATGAAAGATGACATGAAAGCTTCTAAAGATATGAACAATAAAGGCAAAGAAATGAAAGAATTACCTGAAACAGGTAACGAATCAACAAATGCGCCATTGTTCGGTAGCTTGATCGCAGCATTCGGTTCATTATTCTTACTTGGCAGACGCCGTAAGGAAGATGAAGAAAAATAATAAACGATGACATCGTTTAGAAAGAGACTCGGGCATAGCTCGGGTCTTTTTTTGCGATTTTTTGGTTGTTTCGACTAAAAGATAAAATATTATTTCACAATCTATATAAACATTAAAAATAATTAAAATATCAAGTCTATTTCCTTGAATATAATTTTGAAAAGTCATAATATTAAGATGTAAATAAAAGGAGGTTATACCTATGAAAGCAGCAGTATGGTATGGTCAAAAAGATGTACGTGTTGAAGAAAGAGCACCAAAGGCATTAAAGGATAATGAAGTGAAAGTCAAAGTCACTTGGGCAGGTATTTGTGGTACGGACTTACACGAATATTTAGAAGGACCTATTTTTATTTCCACGGATAAACCAGATCCAATTTTAGGACAAACGGCGCCGGTTACGTTAGGGCATGAGTTTGCGGGTGTGGTTGAAGAAGTAGGTGCAGATGTAACGAACTTTAAAAAAGGTGATAGAGTCGTTGTAAACCCAACTGTCTCACATCGTGAAAAAGAAGAAAATATCGACTTATATGACGGTTATTCATTCATTGGTTTAGGTTCTGATGGTGGCTTTGCGGAGTTTACAAATGCGCCTGAAACAAATGTGTATAAATTGCCAGATAACGTATCTGATAAAGAAGGTGCGTTAGTTGAACCAACAGCGGTAGCAGTACAGTCTATTAAAGAAGGAGAAGTTCTTTTCGGTGACACAGTTGCTGTATTTGGTGCAGGCCCAATCGGTCTATTAACAATTATTGCGGCAAAAGCAGCTGGCGCAAGTAAAATCTTTGTGTTCGACTTATCTGAAGAGCGTCTCGCAAAAGCAAAAGAAGTTGGTGCAACATTCGCAATCAATTCTGGTAAAGAAGACCCTAAAGAAGTGATTGCTAAAAATACAAATGGCGGTGTAGATGTGACATTTGAAGTGGCTGGCGTTGCATCAACACTTGAAGCGTCAATTGATGTCACAAGACCACGTGGTACGGTCGTTATCGTATCTATCTTCGGTCACCCTATCGAATGGCACCCAATGCAATTAACAAATACAGGTGTTAAGTTAACATCAACAATTGCTTATACACCAACAACTTTCCAACAAACAATCGACCTTATTAGTGAAGGTAACTTAGATGTCAAAGGTGTCGTTACAGACGAAATCGAACTAGAAGATATTGTAGATGCTGGTTTTGAACAACTGGTTAACGATAAATCACAAGCAAAAATTCTTGTTAAATTAAACGGTTAATACGTACATTTAATATACGAAATCCCCACATGAAATACACAGTCATGTGGGGATTTTTATGAAAACATACTATGTGTCACAGTCAAGTAGCTGACTAGCTTGCCGAGGTGGACAATAACATCTGTCTGTCCCAGTCTCATCCTATTACACCAATAGATATGTTAAAACGACTAAGCTGACGAGTGTTAAGCCAATCCAAAGTATGAGCCCGAATAATACGGGTTTAAAGCCGGCTTGTTTAAAGTGACTGAATTGAACTGTGAGTCCGACACCTGCCAATGCGATTGTAATTAAAAAGTGGGCGAGTTGTCGAAATACGGCGATGATACTGTCTGAGAAGTGAAACACTGAACTTATCAATGCAGCGACTAAAAACCATAGGATAAACTTTGGAATAGCTTGGTACCAAGGTTGTTGCGTGTGCTGTGTTGTTGTATGTCGCTTTGCCATCCATAGCGCAAGACCTAATGTGATTGGAATAATGAACAATGTACGTGTCAATTTAACGATAGTTGCAACTTCAAGTGCTTGCTGACCATATACAGCGCTGGCAGCGACGACACTCGATGTATCATTAATGGCAGTACCGGCGAAAAAGCCAAAGGTCTCTTGGTCCATATGAAGTAAATGACCGATTGGTGGGAAGACGATTACAGCGATAAGGTTGAATAGAAAGACGATTGATAAGCTTAACGCAATAACATCTTCTCTTGCTTTAATAACTGGGCTTGTTGCTGCAATGGCAGAACCACCGCAGATAGATGTACCAACACCAATTAATATACCAAGTGATGATTCAATTTTTAATAATTTAATAAGTATGATTGTCATTATGCCACAGAACAGTAGCGTAATGATTAGAATAGGTAACGACTTGAGTCCGACTGTCCCAATTGCGTGAAAGCTTAAAGTAAAACCGAGCGCGATAATACTGTAATGTAACACTTTTTTACTGCTAAATTGGATACCCGGTCGAAATGATGTCGGCAATGCGATCAGGTTGTTGATAAGCATACCGATAATAATGGCGAACACAGCGCTACCCACGATAGGGAAGACGTTGCCAAGGCCTGTTGCAACGACAGCGATACTTATTGTGAGGATAAGTCCTTTAAGTTGTGACATAGAACGGCTCCTTTTAAGGTTGTTAGCTCAAGTATAAGCATCTCTGCTGTGTTGTGCAATGAACATTTTCACTAAAAAGTGTTGACATGCACATAAAACACCTGTATATTATGAATTATCAAAAAATTAAAGCGATTGATAAGTAGTATTTGCAATGTGTAGCAATCAGAAAACTAACGGTTGATGGAAGTTAGTACACAGCAAAGATGAATTGGGCAGTCGTTGATAACAATAGAATGAACTATGTCAAAGTGAACATGTGAATCATGTTAATTAAGGTGGTACCACGGTAACGCGTCCTTAACAATGCGTTTTCTGTGGTGTTTTTTGTATTTAAAATGAAGTTCTGTGAGGGCAAAGGAATTAGTTGTCAGTGATGGTAGTGTCAGAAAGTGAACGGGTGATGTGAGTTCACACCAGCTGATGATGAACTGGGTTTGTCTGGAAGCAGCCAATTGAATAATGAGTTGAGTGGGCGGCTATTGTAAGAAATGGCTGTCAAGAGAGGTGGTACCGCGTGTAAACGTCCTTTTATCAGGATGTGACATGCGGTTTTTATTATGTAATGAGAGAGGGATGGTTGAACATGGAAGTGTATTATCGCGTGATGGATGCGCCGGTGAATCCAGAGACGTTAGCGCGTCATAAACGTCATAAAATTGTATTTGAAAGTGCGACAACGAAACAAACGAAGGGGCGTTATTCTATTTTAGCGTTCGATGTGTATGGTGAGATGATTTTGACGGATAGCGCGTTGACTGTCAAGACGCCACAACGAACAGAAGTAATTGAAACACAGCCGTTAGAAGCATTAAAGGCACGTGTAGCGCAACAAAAAGTACAGTTGGATGATGAACATCTCGCTGAATTACCGTTTATCTCTGGCTTTATGGGAGCGTTCAGTTTTGATTTCGTGCGCCATGCGTATCCAGTTTTACAACAGTATCCGATTGAAGGTTCGGGTGCTGATGTACAGCTGTATATGGTGGAACAGGTGTATGTGTTTGATCATTTTAAAGAATGTGTGTATGTGATTGCGACCAATCTGTTTTCAGGTGTGTCGACAGATGAACTACAACAACGTGTGACACAGATGATTGATGAGTTCCAAAATGTCGAGTTGTTTGAACAGCCGTTACAAGCACAGTTACCACCGAAAGAGATAACAACGTCTGTCGATGATGCAACGTTCAAACAATATGTCTCTGATTTTAAAGCATATATTTGCCAAGGCGATATGTTCCAAGCAGTGCCGTCTCGTATTTATCGTTATGCACACCATTTTGACGCACAACGTGATCGTTATACGTTCCGCTTATTTCAACGTCTCAAACGCAACAATCCGAGTCCTTACTTATTCTATGTCAATATGGGCGAAGATATTCTCGTTGGCAGTTCGCCGGAAAGCTTTGTGAAAGTAAAAGGGTTGGAAGTCATGACGAATCCAATCGCGGGAACGATTCGTCGCGGTCAAGATGACAAGGAAGACCAACAGCTGGCAAACACATTATTAGGCGATGAGAAGGAATTGAGCGAACATCGCATGCTGGTAGATTTAGGACGCAACGATATTTTAAGGATTGCCGAACCAGGGTCGCTTAAAATTCCAAAACTCATGACAATTGAACGTTACGAACACGTGATGCATATTGTGAGTGAAGTGACAGGACGTTTACCGGAAGACTATTCGCCAATTGATGTCATCGCAAGCTTATTACCAACAGGAACGGTATCTGGGGCGCCTAAGCTTCGCGCGATTCAACGTATTTATGAACAACAACCCGTGCGTCGTGGCGTATACAGTGGCGGTGTCGGCTATATCAACTGCAACCACGATCTTGATTTAGCATTGGCGATTCGCACGATGGTGATTGATGAAACGCATGTACACGTAGAAGCAGGCTGTGGCGTTGTCTATGATTCAATACCAGAAAAAGAATTAGAAGAAACGCGCTTAAAAGCGAAAAGTCTATTGGAGGTGGAACTATGATCCTCGTCATTGATAACTACGATTCCTTTACATACAACTTAGTCGATTTGTTACGTGCACATGATGAAGTTGTCGTTGTGTATCCGGATGACCCGAACGTACTAGCTTATAAACCATCAGCTGTGGTCCTATCTCCAGGACCGGGACATCCTAACGATAATGATTGGTTGACACGTATTATTGATCATTATCAAGAGTTGCCAATTTTAGGCATATGTCTAGGGGCACAAGCGCTATATCACTACTACGGTGGTATCGTCGATGTAGGCGACCGCATTGTTCATGGCAAAATCGATCAACTTAAGTTTGAAGCGGCATCAAAATTATATGAAAATGTATCAGAATATTCCGATATTATGCGTTATCATTCGCTTGTTTGTCAGCGAGAGACATTACCAGATGATTTAGTTGTCACAGGCAGTACGCGTGATTGCATTCAATCGTTTGAACATCGGAACGCACGACATTTTGGGGTGCAGTATCATCCTGAATCATTCGCAAGTCCAGACGTCGCACACATTGTGACCAACTTTATCAATATAACGAGATTGGAGGAAACGACAGATGACGTTACTCAATGATTTAATGCATTATCGCAACTTAGATACGACGCAAATACAGCAATTCACTACAACTTTATTATCAGACACAGTCGACATCGCCGAAAAGTTGGCGCTACTTACAGCATTTACGATGAAAGGGAGCACGGCTGACGAACTATATGACTTAAGTCGTGCAATGATTCAAACGATGTATCCAGAACAACCACATTTGGAAGGAAGTCTGTGTGTCTGTGGTACGGGTGGCGATGGTTCAAACAGCTTTAACATTTCCACAACAGTCGCCTTTGTCGTTGCTGCAGCAGGTGCGAAAGTGGTGAAACATGGAAATAAAAGCGTGACGTCACAGTCAGGGAGTATCGATATTTTACAAGCGTTGAATGTGCCGACGATACAAGTGGCTGACGTGGAAGAACAAGTTAAGACCGCCAATCTCGCATTTTTAAGTGCCACGACGACGTATCCAATTATGCGCCATCTTCAACCGGTACGTCAGCAATTGCCAGTTCCAACGGTATTCAACTTACTCGGACCAATTATTAACCCATTCGCGTTGGACTATCAAGTGATGGGCGTTTACGACAAAACGAAAATGACGGACATTGCCCAGACGCTACAAAAACTCGGACGCCAACGCGCGCTTGTCGTTCATGGCGCAAATGGCATGGATGAAGCAACGCTGTCTGGTGACAATACTATTGTAGAAGTGAATCAAGATACGGGGATTCGCACGTATACATTGAATGCTCAAGATGTCGGTTTACGTTATGCCGAAGACGCGGAGCTTGTTGGTGGGACACCGGAAGACAATAAGGCGATTACGTTAGGCATTTTACAAGGGGACGATGTTTCGTGCCGTCGAGATGTTGTGTTGCTGAATGCGGGTTTGGCATTGTATGCGGCGCAACGTGTGGAGACGATTGAAGCGGGTATATCGCTTGCACGTCAGACGATCGATGAAGGTCGCGCTTATGACCAATATTTAAAGAGTAGGAGTGTTGCGGTATGACGATATTAGATGACATTGTAGCGTATAAACAAACATTGTTACAGTCAGGTTACTATGATGCGTTGCTTGATGAATTACCGGAAATTAATGTTGACCATAAACCGACATTACAATCGTTAATTGATCAAGATACACGCATGGCAGTGATTGCGGAAGTGAAATCGAAAAGCCCGTCCGTATCGGATATTCCAGTGCGTGATTTGGAGACGCAAGTGGCAGATTATACCGAAGCGGGTGCCTCAGCCATTTCTATTTTAACGGATGAACAGTATTTTGGTGGTAGTTTTGAACGCTTAGTCACATTGACACAACAAACACATCTACCAGTGTTATGTAAGGACTTCATTATTAATACGAAACAAATTGATGTGGCGCAACGTGCAGGTGCATCCATTATCTTATTGATTGTTAATATTTTATCCGACGCAGAACTTGTGGCGCTTCATGACTATGCGCGTCACAAAGGCTTAGAAGTATTGGTCGAAGTACATGATCAAGAAGAATTAGCCCGTGCATTGGATATACGACCAACGTTTATCGGTGTGAACAATCGAGATTTGCGTACGTTTAAAACCGACGTACAACATACGATTGATATTTTAAATACACGGACAGCCGGTATCTATTATATTTCAGAAAGTGGCATACGCACGAAAGATGATGTTGAAAAGCTCGCACCTGTGGGCATTGATGGGGTGTTAGTAGGAGAGACATTGATGAAAGCAGACAATGTGACGGAGATGTTGACACAGTTGAGAGTGGCAAAGGAGCGATAGCAATGTACGTAAAGTATTGCGGTTTTACACGATTACAAGACGTACGTGTTGCGTGTAACTGTGGTGTGGATGCGATTGGTTTTGTCATGTATCCACCGAGTAAACGTTATGTAGATGTGGCAGCGGTCAAACACTTAACAGAGAACATTCCCGAGGATATTGACCGTGTCGCGGTAACGGTGAATATGCCATTTCACATGCTGGATCAACTAATCAATGAAACGCGCATTAATACGATACAACTTCACGGCGATGAGTCGATTGCGTACATTGAACGTTTGCGTAAGGCACAGCCACATATTCAACTTTTTAAAGCACTTAAAGGCACGGATACGGTCACGCAACAAGTTGCACAGTATGCGCCGTATGTCGATAGATTGCTGATTGATACACCGTCAGATGCATATGGGGGTGTTGGCACGACATTTGATTGGCATGTGCTACAAGACTTGCCATTGGACAAAATTATTATTGCGGGTGGCTTGAATCAAGAGACGCTACCTGAACTGCTGGCGCAACTGCCGAATGTTACGGGTGTGGATATTGCCAGTGGTATTGAAGGTGCCAATAAAGGATGTAAATCACGAGATAAAATGAATGGAATTCAACAATATTTAGGAGGCATTGATGATGACAAAGATACAATTACATGCAGATGAACAGGGTTTTTTCGGTCGTTACGGTGGACGTTATGTCCCAGAAACACTGATGCCAGCCATTTTAGAATTAAAAGCAGCTTATGAAGCGGCGAAGGATGATGAAGCGTTTCAAGCGGAATATCATCGTTACTTAAAAGAATATGTAGGCCGTGAATCGCCATTGACGTACGCTGCGTCGTTAACAGAACAATTGGGTGGCGCAAAAATTTATTTAAAACGTGAAGATTTGAACCATACCGGCGCACATAAAATTAATAATGCGTTAGGACAAGCATTGTTAGCACGCCGTATGGGTAAGAAAAAACTTGTCGCAGAAACGGGCGCAGGGCAACATGGTGTCGCAAGCGCAACCGTGGCGGCACTGTTTGATATGGAATTGATTGTATTTATGGGAGAAGAAGATATTAAACGTCAACAGTTGAATGTCTTTCGTATGGAACTGTTAGGCGCAAAAGTCGTATCAGTAACGGACGGACAAGGAACACTGTCTGATGCGGTCAACAAGGCGTTACAATACTGGGTGGCACATGTGGATGACACACATTACTTACTCGGTTCAGCACTGGGACCAGATCCATTTCCAACGATGGTGCGTGATTTTCAACGTGTGATTGGCGATGAAATTAAAGCGGCCGTCCAAGAACGTGAAGGGCGTTTGCCAGACGCAGTAGTCGCTTGTATTGGCGGGGGTTCTAATGCGATTGGAACGTTCTATCCATTTATTGAAGATGATAGTGTGAAACTTTACGGTGTGGAAGCAGCAGGAGAAGGTGCGGACACTAATCGTCATGCACTCGCTCTGAACTGCGGGGACGTCGGTGTATTACACGGAGCGAAAATGTATTTGATTCAAGATGACAATCATCAAATTGCACAGGCGCATTCTATTTCAGCTGGTTTAGACTATCCTGGCGTAGGGCCAGAACATAGTTACTATCATGAAATCGGTCGTGTAGATTACGTAACAGCTACCGATGATGAAGCGATGCAAGCGTTGATTCGATTCTCTCAAGCAGAAGGCATTATTCCAGCGATTGAAAGTGCACATGCGATTAGTTATGTTGAAAAGCTCGCACCACAAATGGACAAAGATGAGATTATCGTTGTGACCGTGTCTGGTCGTGGTGATAAAGATATGGAGACGATTCGAACGTATATGAAAGAACAAGGGGGTGAAGCACATGCGTAAACAATTTGTCGCTTATATTATGGGTAATGAAGACTTTATCGATCATTTAAAAACATTAGAAAGAACAGGTGCAGACTTTGTCGAAATTGGCATTCCCTTCTCAGATCCAGTGGCAGATGGTCCTGTTATTATGGCAGCCGGTCAACGTGCGATTCAACAAGGCATGACAGCTGAGCGCATTCTAGGAACATTGAAAGCACACAAAGATGATTTACAGGTGCAGTATTTATTGATGACGTACATGCATACCATTGAAGCGTATGGCGAAGCGGATTTTATGCGAGACGCCGAAGCAGCTGGTGTCTATGGTTTAATTATTCCGGATATGCCGGCAGAATATATTGCAGAGATGAAAGCACGTTATTCTGAACGTCAACTCAAGCTGATTTCATTGATTGCGATGACGGCAGATACCGCACGCATTGAAACGATTGCGCGTCAGGCAGAAGGCTTTATTTATACGGTCACGATGAACCAGATTACCGGACAAAATGGCGAATTTCACCCAGAGTTGCGTGAGAAGTTAGCGTTGATTCAACATAACAGCAACGTGCCGGTGTTCACAGGATTTGGGATTCGTACGGCAGAACAAGTGCAACAATTAGCAACCATTGCAGATGGTATTATTATCGGTAGTGAAATTGTGAGACGTTTTGAGTTAGATGAACAAGCAGATATAGAACGCTATTTATCAAGCATTCGCCAGGCATTGGATAGTGTAGAGTAATAGATAAGAGTCCTCCTTTTGTTACTTGCTTATAAAGTGTAATATAACACATAAGCAGAGAGGGGATTGAATGGTGAGTTCAAATTAATAAGAATAAAATTTATCACTAGTGTCGCATAAAAATATTTAAACTTTTGTTATCCTAAAAAATTTTCTGTAAATTAATTTCAAGCACAAAAAATTCCTTTATACTGGTTGGAGGTAGAAATACTCATCCAAATCCAAAACAAAGGAAAACATGTTATGGATAATTTTTATTTTGAAAAAAGGCGAAAAAAAGAGATCCTGTGTTATTCAAGTGTTTTCCTTTTTTGACTTTAATAACATTAATTTCATTTCAGGATATTCAGTGTTAGTTAATGCGACACTAGTGGTGTAATTTGCATGAACGAGCATATTCCGAAATACCACGCATTTTTTGCGAAAACATCATTCGTAACACCAAAGCCAAGTGTACATAGATACTTAATAAAAAACTTTTTTTAAAAAATTCATGCAATAATTTGAGATGAAAACGCTTTTATTATACTATTGACTTGTAAAATTGATGGGAATTTGGCAGAGGAGGGGTTATTTTGCGCTTGAAACACAATATCCTATCGGTATGCATTATTTTATTCTTAACGTTTTGTTTTGTTTGGTATATTTTAAACTCCCTACCGACAGAAGAAATATATAATATACAAAAGTTACTTAATAGTGATGGTATTAGAGCTTATGCATTTTTTAGCTTATTGTTATTACTATTACTAGTTGCAGTGATTTTTTTATACAATTTCTTATTTATCTTGATACGCTTAGTTTCCAAAAGTGTATTTAATATAAATAATGATAATAACATTGCAATAGTCAATTATATATTTCTTGCTACTTTAGGCTTCTCCCTATTAATTAATACCTTATTAGGCATTTGGTCAAATACTTTAATGTATTTTATTTTCAATCCGGCTACTGTATTTGGAGTATTATGCATTACTGTATATCTTTGGAGAAAGCTGAATGGACTGAATATCAATCATATTATATATATTATACTACTTTACGCATGGCTAGTTTTAATTAATGCATTTTTACAAGAAGGTTTTTTTAATGGGTAATTCTTTAACTTCTAGAACTGTTGTTTTACAAAGTATCAAAATAGGCTTATTAGGTATCATAACTATATTAATAGGCTTACTTTTGTTAGTAATTTGTTGATTTTCTTCCATTCTTTTTGCTTGTTTAATGATGAACTTTAGGTATTGTTAGTTCAACATTAAACAAGCATTTTTTTATAAATTAGTTTATGAAAATCAATGAAAATGCCAAAGGAGATGGGGATATGAAACAATTAACACGACTCGTCAATGCGATGATTATCGATATGACACAGGAACAACCAACGTATTTAGGAACGATTGAAATGGCAGACGGTATCATCACACATATAGAGAAACAGACGCATATATGTGAAGTCATAGAAAACGACACGGTGTTAGACGTCCAAGGCAAGTACGTCATACCGGGTATGATTGATACACACAGTCATATTATTATGGGAAGCGTCCAAAACCCCTTCCCCTCATGTGCAGGCATCACATCCATCGCTGCACTCATCGCCACCATGCGTCAGGCGTTACCAGACACACCCCTCACGCCCAACGGCTGGTTGAAAATTGTCGGTTATGAAGCGGAACAATTTTCCGAACAGCGTCATCCAACACGCCACGACTTGGACCAAATCAGTTCAGACATCCCAATTCTGTTAGAACATGCGTCATCCAACACGCCACGACTTGGACCAAATCAGTTCAGACATCCCAATTCTGTTAGAACATGCGTCATTCCACTCGGTCGTGTTGAACACCGTTGCGCTTGCCCGTGTCGGCATCGAATTGACAGATGTGGATCCCCCGCAAGCCTTTTATACACGCGATGCAGACGGTAGGCTTACGGGGCATATTTGTGACTTTTATTCGATCCCGAGTACGAAACGTCAGTCGCCGCAACTTGAGCCTGAATACATTGCGGCGTGTCTTAACGAAGGTGTTGCCACATACCTAAGAGCCGGTGTGACAGAACTGAGTGAGCTCAACGTTGGTGGCTTATACGGCAAAAGTGAAGTGGAAGGGGTGTGTCAATTTTTGGCAACCCCGCAACGTATTCGCAGCCGTTGGACGTTGCAAGCCGATACGTTGAATGCCTATCCCGAGTATCGCACGACGACACATAACGCATGGGCGATACGATTTCGTCAGCATTCAAATGGCATGGCGACTGCGAACGGCGTCAAGTTCTTCGCAGACGGTACAATGGGGTTGCGAACGGCGGCGTTATCGTCCGCTTACGCTGATGGCAGTCAGGCGCCCGACCCGGTCATAACGGCGGATGAGATGTATCATCAGTTTGTTGACTTTCAACAACGCGGGTATCATCTCATCACGCATGCGATTGGTGACGTGGCCATTCAACGTACATTGGACGCGTATATTGCCACAGCACCGTACCGTAACAGCACGTGCCGTCACCGCATTGAACATTTGCATACGGTGACGCATGAGCAGCTGCAATTGATGGCACAACATGACGTTGGTGTGTCGTTTTTTACGAATCAAATTGCAGCAACGGGGGAACGTTTGCGCACGGAATTGCTTGGAACGGTGCGCGCACAACAGGTATTCCCGACTGAAACGGCACGCGTGTTAGGGGTATGTTATACGTTACACGCGGATACACCGGTCACGCCGATTGCGCCGTTGCACTTGATGCATCACGCATGTGAACGACGGACAAGTGCAGGCGTGCAGCTTGGGGCAGCAGAGTGTTTGTCACGTTATGCTGCCTTAGCTGCGGTGACGTGTGACGCGGCAGCGTTGAACGGTGTGGCAAGTAACCAAGGTGTGATCCGGCCTGGAGCGGTGGCAGATTTTGTATGCCTAACGGAGAATCCATTGGACGAAGGTGTGTCGTTGATGGATATAGAAGTATTGCGAACGATCGTGTCAGGTAAGGTTATGTATGAGAGAGGTAAGGACGATAACGCGTAATTGACGATTGGAAGGTATGATCCGGCCTGGAGGGTATGCAGACTTGGTATGCCTGACGGAGAATCCATTGGACGAAGGTGTGTCATTGATGGATATAGAAGTATTGCGAACAATTGTAGCAGGTAAAGTTATGTATGAGAGAGACAAGGGCGATAACGCGTAATTGATGGGTCTCAATCGCTTTGTCTTGGCGAATAATTTGTATATGATAGAAGATATAATCAATTATTGTAAATTTAAATAAATAGCAACAAGAGATATATGCAACTTGGGGGTGATATGCATGAAAGTGTTTCGAGATTTGAGTTGGTTTTTGAAACAGGAGAAAAAGCGATACATTATTGCGTTGCTAGCGATGTTAGTTACGACGTTCTGTAGTTTAATTCCACCACAAATTATTGGTTTCGTCATTGACCATATTACGAATAAGACGTTGACGCCTAGCTTGTTGACGATGTATTTGCTTGTGATTTTTGGTCTGGGGATTGCTATCTATCTGTTACGCTTTGTGTCACGTATGCAGCTGTTTGGTGCGAGTGCAAAACTAGGGCGTATTTTACGTGAGCGTCTTTATGAAAAATATACGTTAATGAGCCCATCATTTTATCAAAAATATCGTACGGGCGACTTGATGGCCCACGCGACAAACGATATTCGTGCGGTTCAAAGTTCAGCAGGGATTGGCGTGCTAACGATTGGCGATGCGATTATTACGGGTGGTATGACTCTGGCAATGATGGCGATTACCGTGAGTCCTAAACTGACGTTGATTGCGATTTTGCCACTGCCGATTTTAGTTTTGGCGACGAACTATTATGGACGTTTGCTACATAAAACATTTAAAAAAGCACAAGCAGCCTTTAGCCAATTGAATGATAAAACACAAGAAAGTATTGCGGGTATTAAAGTGACCAAGTCGTTCGGCTATGAAGCGGATGACGAAGAAGATTTTCGCCAATTGAGTGATGATGTTGTGGCGAAAAATATGCGCGTAGCAAAGATTGATGCGCTATTCGATCCGACGATTCAGCTCGTATTAGGTGCAAGTTACTTACTCAGTATGGTCTTTGGCGCCATGATGACATTAAACGGCGAGTTGACCATTGGTGCGCTCGTTACATTTACAACATATTTAAGTATGCTTGTATGGCCGTTATTAGCGTTAGGATTCTTCTTTAACATTGTACAACGTGGTCATGCGTCATATGATCGTATCCGTCAAATTGAACAAGTTGAAAATGACGTGCAGATGTTGGCGGATTCTGATGAGATACCTTCAGGCGATATTACGTTTCAAATTGAACAGTTCCAATTTGCGGGCGAATCGTCTCCACGCCTGCACGATGTTGATTTTACATTGAAAAAAGGCATGACAGTTGGGATTGTCGGCAGTACGGGTTCAGGTAAAAGTCTGTTATTACGCTTGTTACTGCGTGAGTTTGATACGGCACAGCCAACAGACATTCAATACGGTGGTAAGCCGATTCGTAACTACCATTTAGATAAGTTACGTGCACAGTTCGGCTACGTGCCACAAGAACACTTTTTATTCTCGTCAACGATTCGTGGTAATATCGCATTTAGTCAACCGGATGTATCTGATGAAGTCTTGTATCATGCCAGCCAAATGAGTCATATTCATCGAGATATTATGGCGTTACCGGATGGCTATGAGACCGTCGTCGGCGAACGTGGGGTGTCACTCTCTGGTGGTCAGAAACAGCGTATTTCCATTGCACGTGCATTGATGACAGACCCAGAGGTGTTGATTCTTGATGATGCGTTATCTGCGGTAGATGCGGAGACGGAAGCGGCAATTCTGCATAACTTGAAACAAACACGTCAAGGCAAGACCAATATTATAACGGCACATCGTATGAGTGCGGTGATGCACGCCGATATGATTTTAGTCATGCGGGATGGAACGGTTATTGAACGTGGGACACATGATACATTGCTTGCTGACAATGGCTGGTATGCAGAGACGTTCCACGCACAAGCGATGCAAGCCCGTCTGAGAGAAGACTTAACGCAACAAGTAGAAAGGGGTGAGCATAATGGCGAAACATTCTAGTGACACAGCTAAGCAACTCTCAGCCAAAGAACAATTACAAGTCTTATTGCGATTGCTGCGCTATACATTGCCATTTAAAAAGCTCATTGCCTTTGCGTTGATTAACCTTGGCATTTCTATTGCGGCAAGCATGAGTGTACCGTATTTAGTAAAGGTCTTTATCGATGATTACTTATTAAACAGCACAATGACAAATCAGCAAGTGGTATGGTTGCTCATTGCGTTTATTGGCATTCAAATTATTGGTGCCGTGACGACGTATCTCAGTGTGTATTTTTTACAATACCTTGCATTAAAAGTAATTCAGCAGTTACGGATTGATGCCTTTCATGATATTACTCGTTTAGGCATGGCGTTTTTTGACGAAACACCAAGCGGGAGCATCGTATCAAGGTTAACTAATGATACAGAAGCGATTATCGAGATGTTTACTGGCGTATTAACATCATTCTTACAAGCGTTCTTTATGATTATCGCCAGCTTCGTCATGATGTTTGTTCTAGACATTCGTATGGCTTTCTTCGCCATGTTATTCGTGCCAGTCATTGTGGGGATATTGGCATTGTATCGTCGCTTGGCGTCTGTCTATTTCAATGCGACACGTCAACGGTTATCAGACTTGAACGCAAAGCTCGCAGAATCTATTGAGGGTATGAAAATCATTCAAGTATTTAACCAGCAACAGCGTTTAAGACGTGAATTTGGTGCGATTAATGATTCGCATTACGAACAAACGATAAAAACAATTCGTTTAGACAGCTTAATGTTACGTCCTGCCATGACGATGTTGTCGACTTTTGCGACGGTCATGATTTTAGCGTACTTTGGCATTTTAAGCTTTAGCGAAACCGTAACAGCCGGTGTCATTTACGCCTTTATTCAATATATGCAACGTTTCTTTGAGCCAATCAACCAAGTGAGTCAAAACTTAAATATTTTCCAACAAGCGATCGTGTCGGCGAGTCGCGTGTTTAAAATGATGGACAATGACACGGAAGCACCACAACAACAAGATAATCAAACGGCTACCATTCAACAAGGGCGTATTGAGTTCAAAAATGTGAGCTTTAGTTATGATGGCAAAAATGATGTACTACATGATATTTCCTTTACAGCAGAACCAGGACAAACAGTCGCACTCGTTGGGCATACGGGCTCAGGTAAAAGTACGATTGCCAATCTGTTTATGCGTTTCTATGAATTTGACCGTGGGGACATACTGATTGATGGCACATCGATTAAACATTATGCGCATCAGACGTTGAAACAAAGTATTGGACTTGTGCTACAAGATCCGTTCATTTTCTATGGCACAGTCGCGTCCAACATTCGTTTATACCATCCGACGATGACGTTTGAACAAGTAGAAGCGGCTGCGAAGTTCGTCCACGCACATGAATTTATTATGCGCCTGTCTGACGGCTATGACCATCAAGTAATCGAACAAGGGCGCGCCTTTTCAAGTGGACAGCGTCAATTGATTGCCTTTGCACGTACGATGGCAATGGATCCGAAAATCTTGCTACTCGATGAAGCAACGGCCAACATCGACTCTGAGACAGAAGAAGCGATTCAGCAATCATTGGCAAAAATGCGTCACGGCCGGACGACATTGGCGATTGCTCATCGTTTGTCGACAATTCAAGATGCCGACCAAATTCTTGTATTGAACAAAGGGGTTATCGCTGAACGTGGTACACATGAAGAACTACTTGCACAACGTGGTATCTACTACAACTTGTATCAGTTACAGTTGAGAGGCGAGTTAACGTAAACAAAACATAAGGTCATTATTCATTCAACAAACGAACCCTCAGCGTTTCACAATGGTAGTATTAAACTTCTACGACAGAAGCTGAACAGCCAAATGAATACATGAAAAAACGACCACTCGCATTTTTCACGGTGGTCGTTTCCATATTTGGATTAAGCTTTATTAATAGATGGTTTGAAATAGTCGTCAGTTTCTTGTTTAATCACTTTGTATAGTAATAAGATACCGATTAAGTTTGGAATCATCATCAATGCGTTTGCGACATCGGCGAAAAGCCAAACTGTGCGCAAGTCCGCAACTGTTCCTAAGAATGTTGCTGCAACGTAAACGACACCGTATAACATGACATATTTAACGCCGAATAAGTATTCGAAGCATTTTGCGCCGTATACGAACCATGCGATGATTGTAGAGAAACCAAAGAAAATAACTGATAATGAAACCACGTATTCGCCTAAAGCACCTAGGCTAGAACCGAAAGCAACACTTGTTAGTGCGCCGGCTTCTAATTTCGGATCATGTGTTACGCCTGATAATAAGCCGCCACTTGGATCCCAATAACCTGTTACGAGTAATACAAGTGCTGTCATCGTACATACAACGATTGTTACGATAAATGTACCTGTCATCGCAACGAGTGCTTGAATAGCAGGATGACCTGACTTCGCATTACCTGAGATTAAGGCAACTGTCCCTAAACCAGCTTCGTTTGAGAAAATCCCTTTTGATACACCGTTTTGAACGGCTTGCATTACCATAATACCTGTAAAGCCCCCTGCAGCTGAAACAGGTGTGAATGCATATTGGAAGATTAACCCAAACGCAGGAATAATTTTGTCGTAATTAATTAAGATAATTGTGACAGCAGCACCAATGTAGAAAATGGCCATCATTGGTACAAAGACGCCAGCTACGTTACTAATGCGCTTTAAGCCGCCGAAAATAATCAATGAGATAAGAATGGCTAAAATAATCCCTGTAATAAAGCCGCTCACATTGAATGAATTCGTCATAACGTCAGCAATCGTATTTGACTGAACGCTGTTACCGATACCAAGTGATGCAAAAGCACCAAACATGGCAAAAGCGACAGCTAAGAACTTGAAGCGTGAGCCAAGTCCTTTTTCTATGTAGTACATTGGTCCACTTGAATATTCACCGTTAGCATTTTGTTCACGATATTTCATCGCTAATAAAGCTTCGGCGTATTTTGTTGTCATACCGAGTAAACCAACCACCCACATCCAGAATACGGCACCAGGTCCACCTAGCGTTACTGCAGTCGCTACCCCTGCGATGTTCCCGTTCCCGATCATTCCGGCAAGTGATGTCATCAAAGCTTTAAAGTTACTAATATCGCCTTCGCTTTCTGCATCTTTTTTATCTGGGACGAAAGCGAGTTTAAAGGCATGAAATAGTTTTGTAAATTGCATTCCTCGTAGTAAAAAGGTCAAAAAGAGACCTGTCCCAGATAGCAAAATTAAACTCGGGGCACCCCATAAGAGCCCGTTAATTTTTTCTAGGATTTCTATCACACATAACCCCTCCAGTATATCCACTTCATAAGTAAACGCTTTCATCATTATAGTACACATTAAAATCGAATGTAAAATATTCTATTAGTCGCACTATTTTCATATAGTGACGAACGTTGACTGCCCTTTGGTGAAACACTTTTATAAATGTATCAAATGAAAATAGTAATCATACGTTTGATTATGAAATGGCACGATTGATATAGTTTAGAATCGCACTATAAAATTTTACACCTTTCAAGATTAAAAATCTACTCAAATCAGAAAAATATAACAAATAATAGTTAGAAGTTCAAAACAAATGCACTATAAATTATTAATTAATATGATGAAAAAACAGGGGCTAACAGTGTTGAGGTGCATAAAATTTTATTATTTTTATATAACAATGGACGTCTATGCAACTAAAAATAAAAATAAGAAAACTATGCCGCTTAAATATATCAGCAGCATAGTCGATGAATGTTATTTCATATAACGATACGTCATAAGTTCCTTCAACATATCAATTTCTTTTTGTAGTTCAATACCTTTATTCGTATCTTTAATCAGCTTACGTTCAAGTTCCTCATCAACGACACGACGAATTGATAGCTCATCTTCACCTGTCTTCAAGACGTTTTCTTTCGAGTTAAACTCCTGGTGTGCGACAAGCTGCATACCGAATGAGTTGTAAAGTAATGTGTAGCCGGCAATACCTGTTGTTGATTGGTATGCTTTTGAGAAGCCACCATCAATGACAAGCATTTTGCCGTTCGCTTTAATAGGGTCTTCGCCGTCACGTTCTTTGACAGGCGTATGTCCATTAATAATACGACCTTGTTCAGGATCCATATCGAACTCTTGTAACATATATTTTACGTGTGATTCTTGTTCACGCAAATGATAGTACGGGTTCTTTTCTTCTTTGTGCGTCGTTTTATCTTTAATAAAGTAACGCTCGAACGTTGTCATGGCACGTTTACCGAATAATGAAGAGTATTTACCCGTCCATAAGTACCAGACTAAGTCCGTTGAAATGTCATCTTGTTCGTTAAGGTGTTCATACGCGTGGCGAACGTGTGCCTCAAATTCATCAACGAGTGTACGACCTGAAGCGTATTGTCCGTCAATCATCATGCCTTCCATTTTACCGGTCTCATCAACAGGGATACATCCGTGAATCAACAAGTTGCCGTTGTAACGTAAGTAGAGATTTCCTTTTTTCATTAAAAAGTCAATGTGGCGGCGCAGTTTTTCAGATTCTTGGAATGCGATAAGCAAACGATCGATGACTTCTTGTTCTTCTTCTAACAGTGCCGTCGGGTTACGTGGGTCTACTGTTTTAAAGCACGTGTTTTCTAAAGGATAGACAGTGCCGTTAATTTCGAGTGTTTGTTCACGGTAGTTCACTTTGTCGAGTAATAGACGTGAATCCATATCGAACTCAGGACGGCGTTTAATGATAGGACCTTCCAGCTTAAATTGAATCATCGCAATGGCTTGATGAATTTTCGTGATTTGAAGTTGTTCGGATGCTGAAGGTGTCTTCTCCGGATGTTTCTTTGGACGAAAGGCTGGGTTATCATCATAGTATTTTTCTGCCAGCGTCAATAACGGACGTAAGTTAATGCCGTATGCGTCTTCAATAATATCTAGATTGTCATAACGTGCACATATGCGCAGTAAGTTGGCGAGACAAACTTTTGAACCTGAGTAGGCACCCATCCATAGCGCATCGTGGTTTCCCCATTGAATATCGACAGAGTGATAGTCAATTAATGTATCAATGATTTTATCTGGGTGTGGACCACGGTCGTAAATATCACCGACCACGTGCAAATGATCGACAACGAGACGTTGAATGGTATTCGCTAATCCCGTAATTAACTTGTCGGCTTGGTTTAAGTCAATAACTTGGCGAATAATCGTCGAGTAATAATCATTTTTATTATTATAGCGATTACTCTTATACAGTAATTCTTCAATAATAAACACATATTGTGAAGGCAAAGCTTTTCTTAACTTTGAACGCGTATATTTAGAAGATGTGTGCGTCACAAGCTCTAGCAACTGTTGAATCGTATCTTCATACCATTGATTGCGCGCTTCTTTAGAGTCAAAGTTAGATTTAATTAGCTTGATTTTGTCTTCTGGATAGTACACTAAGGCAATCAATTCATTGATGTCGTCTTCAGATAGACGCTCATCAAAAATGTCGTGAATTTTTGATTTGATATTACCAGAACCGTTGCGTAATACGTGTTGAAAGGCGTGGTATTCACCGTGCAAGTCGCTGACAAAGTGTTCCGTGCCTTTTGGCAATTCTAAAATTGACGCCAAACTAATCAATTCTGTCGCAACTTTTTCTTCTGAATCGTACTTTTCAGCGAGCAAGTCGAGATATTGTCGCTTGAGTTCTGTTTCTTTTGCTGAATGCATGGAATTGACACCTCTTATCAGTCATATTTTTATTTTTTAAGCGCTTCCACTTTCTATTAAATCATATTATGCGCAAGACGTTAATTAAGATTATTTGAACATTATGGATAAAAGCGTTGTTTCGAGGGAGTGGGAGAGAGGTTTGGCCACCGTTTATGTGTTTCCCGGTGCTTTAATTGAAAGTTTCTATTAATGTCTCAACTCAAGTTCATAAAGCTACTATGTTTTAACGCATACCATTGTTAGTTGGCATTCAATGGCACCACAAGCAACCATTAGTAAGCAGTTAAACATTGGAATTTGTCATGTAAAGCACTCCGATGATTTGCAGGAGAAAAAAGTGTTTGACCCACAATTGTATATGACAGAGGTGACAATTGTTCCGTTTTTGAATACGGACACGTCAGCTTTAGTGTAAAGGCTTTATAAAGTAAAAAACACAATTACTATTCTAAAATAGTAATTAAAAATTAAATTCCCTTGTACTATTTAAAGTTTCAAAGTGATAAAAGATTATTCTGATACTAGTTAAAATGTGATAAAATGCACAAACTGAAATTCATAGCAAAAGCATTAAAAATTTTCTTGTAAACGTTTTCGGCCTATGGTATATTCAAATTGCTAATTTAAAGGTCATCTGATGACCTAATGAAAGCGGGGTCAAAATAATGAGCAAGAAAAAAACAAATGTCCGTTGGATGTTTGCAGGGATTTTCTTCTTGATCGGGGTTATTGCATATATGGACAGAGCGAACATCTCATATATCGCAGTACCAATGATGGAAGATTTACATTTAACAAAGACGCAATTCGGATTTTTAGCGTCATTCTTCTCACTAGGGTACGCAATCATGCAAGTACCTGCCGGGTTCTTAGCAGAGAAGTTTGGACCTAAGAAAATGATTTCTATTGCGTTAGTTTGGTGGAGTGCCTTCACAATCTTAACTGGATTAGTGAAAAACCACGGGTTACTTTACCTAGTTCGTTTCTTATTCGGTGTTGGGGAAGCGCCGATGTATCCATCAAATGCCGTGTTCAACACGCATTGGTTTGGTAAAAACGAAAAAGGACGTGCCTCAAGTGCGTTGTTAGCCGGTTCATATTTCGGACCAGTATTAGCACCGTTCATCACGGTTGCTATCTACAACACATTTGGTTGGCAAGCCGTATTCTACATTTTCGGTATCATTGGATTTTTAATTTCGTTGTTATGGTTAGTCATTGCGAAAGATTTACCTGAGCATCATAAAATGGTTAATGAAGCCGAAAAGCAATTTATTATGGAAAATCGTGATGTTGTTTCAACTGAAAAATCATCAGCACCATGGGGTATCTTTTTCAGTCGTTTCAGCTTCTACGCAATTGCAGCTCAATACTTTATCGTACAGTTTGCGATTACGTTATTCTTAATCTGGTTACCATCATATTTAATGGAAACATTCCACATCGATAACTTAACAATGAGTAAAATCGCAGGGATTCCATGGTTCATGATGTTCATCGTCATCATGTTAGGTGGCGCAATTTCAGATAAGATTTTAAGTGCTGGGAAATCACGCTTTATTGCGCGTGGTTCTATCGCCATTGCTGGTTTCGTTGTATTCGGTATCGCATTAAACTTTGCCGTATCAGCAGAATCATTAACAATGAACATTTTCTGGATGTCATTCTGTTTAAGTGGTATCGGCTTATCAATGGTTATGAGCTGGGCATCTGCGACAGACTTAGGACGTAACTTTGCTGGTACTGTATCTGGTTGGATGAACTTATGGGGTAACATCGGTGCGATGCTAAGTCCAATCCTTGCAGGTTACCTTGCAACAATGGTAGGTTGGTCAACAACTTTACGCTTAATGTTAATTTTAGTTGTGATTGCGATTGTATTATGGTTCTTCGTTAAACCTGACGAGCCATTAATTCAAGACGAATCAAAAGCATAATAGAGATGTAAAAAGCTGGGACACGCGCAATGTCCTGGCTTTTTTGTTGCCTAAAATCATATGAAATGTCGTGCAACGCTTAATCGTATAGGTATTTCGAATATTGTGTGGTAGAATAGTGCTACATATTATAGAGTGAAAGAGGAAACGAATCATGAAGCAAGTGAAAAATATTTTAATCCCGTTAATTGGGATAGTGTTGATTCTTGGCGGGTTATATTTAGTGTTTAAGCCAAAGATTGATAGCTATTTTGCGCAACGTGAGACAGAACAAAAGATTGAGCAATATGAGTCTGAGAAGGAAGCGCCTCAGGAAATCCCAAAAGATAAATCAAAAGTAGTCGGTGTATTGCGCGTACCATCTGTAGATATTAAAGAAGCAGTGTATCCAGGACCAGCGACACGTGAACAATTAAACCGTGGTGTCGCATTTGCGGAAGAAGAAGAGTCGCTATCTGACCAAAACATCTCGATTGCTGGGCATACTGATTACAGTCTATATAATCAGTTTACAGACCTACACAAAGCGAAAAAAGGCGATGAAGTGACATTCACAGTCGGTAAAGACGTACGCAAATATAAGATTACATCGATTAGAGATGTGGATCCAACTGAAGTGCAAGTATTGGACGAAATGAAAAAAGATAAAGATCAGTTGACGTTGATTACATGTGACGACTATGATCCGAATACCGGACAGTGGTTGAAACGTAGTATTTACGTTGCTGAAGCAGCATAATATAGCCAAAGACTTATGAGCATTTACGTGTTTGTAAGTCTTTTTATTATGGGGGTAATACATTATTAATGAGTAGGTTGGTTACGTAATGATTAATGGTAGCGCACAGTGTTTTCGATATGGTAAAAATTGATTTGGGTTATAGTCGTATTCTAAGCACTTCTTTCATAATCACGATAAAGTAAAATATTCGACGACACTTGTGCGCCCGCATACATCAGGGGAAAGCTTGTTGTAAGCTGTGAAAAGGTTGTTCAAACGTCACTCATCATAGTTAGTAGTTAACAATACGGTGTTAAATAAGATGTTACGCAAATCCTAACCGTTGAATTATAGATATTATATGTATAAGGGAGTAGCTAAGTGGCATGAATATATGCGTTCACAGGATTTTTTTTCATGACTAGTCAGCCTTGCCGGGGCACTACAACGAAATCTTTGCTGACGCATGAGATTTCTACACTTTAACAGAGATTCCCTTTATTTTTTCCTATTGCATTTACTGGATTATTTATATTTAGTGGCAGTAGCTGACTGATGTCTGACTGCGCTTTTAGCTTGTCCTCCAACTAGTCAGCCTTGCCGGGGCACTACAACGAAATCTTTGCTGACG
>NZ_PPRF01000115.1 GCF_002902145.1 Staphylococcus rostri
AGGTATATGATATTAATAGAATAGCAACTTTTGCTACCTTTTAAACAGGAGGACATTAATAGATGAACTTTTATATTACGTATGGAACTTTAGGATTTTTAAAACAAATTCAAGAAAAACATTCAGACAGAGACTTACATATCTTTTCTGGTGAAGGGCAATCGGTTATTTTAGAAGAATCTCAATCGGATACAATTTTTCAACAGCCGAATGAATACCGTGCATTAACACGTGTAGGCACAATTCAAGATTCAGATTTCCAAGCGTTAATTACCATTCCAACGACTGAAGATCATAAATATCAACTTGAAAAACAATTAGAAAATTATGTTCCTGCACTAAATGATTATGAAGGTTTCCATAGTTATCGTTTGCTTAAATCTGCAAGTCAAAACGTTTATAGAGTATTACTTGGATTCGATACTCGTAACAACTATGAAGATTATAAAAAATCATCAGCATTTCGTGAAAACCTATCATTAGAAGCAACAAAACCTTTAGCAGGTGCGTCTACTGTTCATACATCTTATTTAGAAAAATACTTCTATCCAGTTGATGAAACAGCAGTGACTGATGAAGAAGCATAAAATAATATATAACATTAAAACCTCTCTATCCGTTTTTAACTTTTAGAGAGGTTTTTGTTTATTAATCGCGCAATAACGCTTCTTTGTATTTTAACTTTTTAATAGTGCGACGAATTGTGATAAATCCAACCGCAAAAAATAAGATAATCAAATAACCATGTGCTAAATTAAGCACTAAATAGATGATACTAAATAATGTGCTAATTACAATAGCTGTCACATTTAAAAACTTTTGATAACCTTGAATGACCAAATCTTCAGAAGCCGGCCATACTTGTGGCCATAAACCATATGCTTCTTGTGTGTAGAATTGTGACATTTGTAGGATTAAAATATACATCGCCATACAGCCAATAATTAAACTTATGAATGGTTGACTTAACCAAATCATTAGTAATGCTGCTATCAACACTAAACGTAATGTTAAGTTAAAGGCGTCTTTACCACGTATGAAGTTGCGTTTAAATAAATACGGATACATAACTTCTTCATTGAATGATTTAGGTGTTGCCAGTAAAAAGTCTAAGTAACGTCTACGTACCGCCCCTTCTTGTAATCCCTTCACATCAGTGAACATGCTGACATATTTATAATAATTAACTTGATGTTGGCGTGCTTGTTTTATCAAAAATGCCCATGGTAATCGATGTTGTTCTGTTAACTTTCGTAAAAAGATATAGAGCACTACTAATGAGATTATGCTACCAAAGCTATGCAAACTTTGCGTTGACAACATAACATAATAGCCTGATAAGTTAATGACGAATAAGACAAGATGTACGGACCAACTTTCTAATCCGTATACGAACCAGTGCCATTTTATTAAGAGCCCTAATAGTGGAAAAATAAGTGAAAAAACAGCAACAATAACGAAAGCCATTTGTTCGTTTGCTGCTATTGTACGAACTAATGGATAGGCAATCGCTAATAGTAAAACCTGTAACGGGAGCCTTGTAAAATAGCTCATCCATATACTTTGTTGAATATACGTATTCATTTGTGCTTCATAAGGCAAAAGAAACAAGCTGTCCGCTTCTTCTAAATAAGTTTTTAATGGAAAGTTAGCACTTACTGCTAGAACGATTGAAATCAATAAAAAATAATCAATGCCTCGTGGAATATTACGCAACCATTCGCCATAGCCAAGAATAAAAGCCCCAATTAAAATTACTAAAAAGACCGTAAAATGGCCATTAAAAATAAATTTATTGTAGTATTGCTTTTCCTTACTTTTGGCACGATATCTATTAGTGAAAAGTTGTCGCGCTGTCATCATTTTACGACTCCTTGTGTTGCACGAATATAAATATCGTCTAATGTTGCATTGGGCATATCAAATTGTTTACGTAATGCTTCCAAATCACCAAGACCTACAATTTCTCCTTGGTCCAGAATAATAAAGCGATCACAATAACGTTCAGCTGTTGCCAAAATATGTGTACTCATTAATACTGTACGGCCTTCATGTTTCTTAGCATCCATCAAGTCTAACATTGCTTGAATTCCAAGTGGATCTAATCCTAAAAACGGTTCATCAATAATATACAAATCAGGATCTACAATAAATGCACAAATAATCATCACTTTTTGCTTCATCCCTTTAGAAAAATGACTTGGAAATACTTCTAGTTGTTCTTCTAAGCGGAATGTTTCTAATAATGGTTGCGCACGCTTCATCGCAGTGTCTTGATCTATGCCATATGCCATCGCAGTCATATAAATATGTTCTTTCAATGTTAATGTCTCATAAATAACCGGTGATTCCGGAATATAAGATAAATGTTTACGATACGCATGAATATCATCATTAATATCAATACCAGAAATTGACATTTTGCCTTCATTCGGTGTCAATAACCCTAATATATGTTTAATCGTTGTACTTTTACCAGCACCATTTAAGCCAATCAACCCAACAATTTCACCAGGATTGAGTGCAAAAGTAACATTTTTAATAACAGGCTTTTTCCCATAACCACCTGTCAAATTCTCAACTTGTACAGTCATTCTATCTGCACCTCCATAGACAGTATTGTACCAAATTGCAACGTATAAATGCTATTCACGAGATAGCTGTTATCTAGTTACACTTGTTACACCGCGTGCTATAATATTAACAAATGATCGGAGGGAGCGACTATTATGTCAGAAACAATTTTTTCTAAAATCATCGCCGGAGAAATTCCAAGCTACAAAGTTTACGAGAATGAATATGTCTATGCGTTTTTAGATATTTCTCAAGTATCTAAAGGTCACACATTACTCATCCCTAAAAAAGCATCTGCTAATATTTTTGAAACTGATGCTGAAACAATGAAACATATTGGAGAAGCGCTACCTATTGTTGCAAATGCTATTAAAGCTGCCTTTAATCCTGATGGGCTCAATATTATTCAAAATAATGGTACGTATGCGTCACAATCCGTATTCCACATTCATTTCCATTTAATTCCACGTTATGAAAATGACATCGATGGCTTTGATTATAAATGGGAAACACACGAAGCTGAAATTGATGACGCTAAAAAAGCTGAAATTGCACAACAAATTGCAGCACACATTTAATTATTGATTGAATACCCCACCCTATTAATGGGTATAAAAATAATACGTTAATCTAAGGAGGATTTTTATGAACGCGGCAAAAATCACACTAGGTCTTGCAGCAGGTATTGCAACAGGTGTAAGTCTTGTATTAATGGAACGTCAAAAAGAAACATCTCGTACACTTAACCTTTCAGAAAATACACCTGCTGAAATTTCAGATGAACTTGATACAATGAAATCTCAAATTCATCAAATTAAAAATCATGCGGTAACAATTAAAGAAGATGGCACTGAATTTGCTAAATCAATTGGTGGAGATATTAAAACATCTATCGGTGAATTCAAAGCGGATATTACACCAAATATCCAAAGATTACAGCAATATCTAGAAAATATCCAAAATCGTGGCGAAGAAATCACAAATTTTCCAACAAAAAAGTAATGGGGCTGGGACATAAGCACTCAGATTCCCTAAGAAAAAGCCGTTAAAATTCTCTAAAATGAATTTTAACGGCTTTTTTAACATATATACGACAA
>NZ_PPRF01000116.1 GCF_002902145.1 Staphylococcus rostri
CGATTGAATTCAAGACACCAGACGGTTACATTCCAACAACAGAGAATGTCGGCGATGATACGAAGGATTCCGACGGAACGAAAGTAACGGTAAATGTTGACGGTAAGAATGATACGACAATCGACTCAGGCTTCATTAAAGTCTACGACTTAGGCGATAAAGTTTGGTACGATGAGGATCAAGATGGTATCCAGGATGCGAACGAGTCAGGAATCGAAGGTGTTACGGTAACATTAACGAAACCGGACGGCACAACAGTAACGACAACAACAGACGCAAACGGAAACTATATCTTCACAGATTTACCGAACGGCGACTACGTTGTAACGTTCGAAACACCGGACGGCTATAACGGTTCAACAGTAGTCAACACAGGTGATGACGCATTAGATTCAGATGGTCAAGTTGTAAACGTAACAATTCAGGACGCAGATGACATGACAATCGACAGCGGCTTCATCAAAGTTAAAGTTGGCGACACAGTATGGGAAGATACAAACCATGACGGTGTTCAAGACGAAGGTGAACCAGGAATTCCAGGTGTGGAAGTAACAATCACGTATCCAGATGGAACAACAGAAACAGTTGTAACAGATGAAA
>NZ_PPRF01000117.1 GCF_002902145.1 Staphylococcus rostri
GGTCCAACAGTAGTCAACACAGGTGATGACGCATTAGATTCAGATGGTCAAGTTGTAAACGTAACAATTCAAGACGCAGATGACATGACAATCGACAGCGGCTTCATCAAAGTTAAAGTCGGCGACACAGTATGGGAAGATACAAACCATGATGGTGTTCAAGACGAAGGTGAACCAGGAATTCCAGGTGTGGAAGTAACAATCACGTATCCAGATGGAACAACAGAAACAGTTGTAACAGATGA
>NZ_PPRF01000118.1 GCF_002902145.1 Staphylococcus rostri
CGGAAACAAGTATGAACAACCACATTTGTTAAAGGAGGACGAGTAAAGTGCCGAAAATCAAAGTGAAGAAACAAGTTGGTCTAGAAGAGTTGCTAAACTTATTGAGTAACGATGAAATTGAACAAGGAGAATATAGAGGTTCAAAAGGTACGTACGTATATCTGGATTCAACATTTCTTGGTGATTTTGAAATTGAAGGTTTTAAAGCTGGAGACGCCTTTGAAATCGAAGTCGAGAAAGAAATCAATGAGCGTGCAAAAATAGATAATTTAGTTGGTCTATATGAATTACCTAACGGCAACAGGCATTTCTTTAGTTATATAAGATGTAGCATTGCGAGGGCTTTGGATATAGAAAGAGCACACGATAAAAAGAATCTATCTTTTTATGTAATAGAGTCTGATGGCAATATGCATCTTATCTGGAAAGAAGGTAATTTTGTTGGGTAAAGACTATAAACGTCGAATTGCAGAATTATGCGCAGAGCAAGTCAGATTGAATAGTGAGAATAGCAGGTTGCTTAAAGCGATGGCAAGGTTATCTGATGAACGTGACAAGTATAAAAGAGAACGAGATGAGTTGATTGACGATATTGCACGTGTACGTATGCAACGTGATGAACTTAAAAGAAAGCTTGATGAAGTGGAAGATTTGTTTGTAGGGCATATCAACTACAAGTTATCAGTGTCGCATAATTACTGGTATATCAAACTACGTCATAAACTAGACAAGATCATACACAGTGAAAAGGAGAATGAGAAATGAGTAATCAATTAACAGTTGAGCAATTGCAAGAATTACTTCAAATTCAGAAGGACTTCGATGATAGAATACCAACGTTGAATTTAGAAGATA
>NZ_PPRF01000119.1 GCF_002902145.1 Staphylococcus rostri
GAACAACAGAAACAGTTGTAACAGATGAAAACGGATACTATGAATTCCCGAACGTACCAAACGGAGAAAGCACGATTGAATTCAAGACACCAGATGGTTATATCCCAACAACAGAGAATGTTGGCGATGATACGAAGGATTCAGATGGAACGAAGGTAACGGTAAACGTTGACGGTAAGGATGATCCAACAATCGATTCAGGCTTCATTAAAGTCTACGACTTAGGAGACAAAGTATGGTTCGACGAAGATAAAGATGGTATCCAGGATACGAATGAGTCAGGAATCGAAGGTGTTACAGTAACATTAACGAAGCCAGACGGCACAACAGTAACGACAACAACAGACGCAAATGGTAACTACATCTTCACAGACTTACCGAACGGTGACTATGTTGTAACGTTCGAAACACCGGACGGCTATAATGGTCCAACAGTAGTCAACACAGGTGATGACGCATTAGATTCAGATGGTCAAGTTGTAAACGTAACAATTCAAGACGCAGATGACATGACAATCG
>NZ_PPRF01000120.1:0-29704 GCF_002902145.1 Staphylococcus rostri
GTGTCTATTTATCCAACTATTAGATAACTAACATTTTTTATGACTCATTTCTTTAATAAATGTTTTTATGACGCATTTCCCACTAATTTCGATTGTAAATAATTACTTAAAGAGTAAAATAAATACTGATTGTCATCAGTATCACTTGTTTTCAAAGCGTTATTAGCCTAAAATCAGCCCCTTTATCACTCATTACACCTAATGATCTAGTGCTTTTTCTGAAAAACTACTTCATTAGACCCATCAAAAAATAATTCAACAATGCGTTCATTACCTAACAAAAAATAATTCAACAATGCGTTCATTACCTAACAAAAAATAATTCAACAATGCGTTCATTACCTAACAAAAAAAGCCACCCCTTGAACATTTTATACATTGTTCAAAGGATGACCCTTTTCAATTATCTATTTGGTGATTGCCTTGCTTATACAAGTGTTTTAACGACTTGTTGACAGCGTGGACATAAGTTTGTTAATTCGCCAACTGTATCTAGTTCTTCGCTGTAGTTCCAGCAACGTTCACATTTTTCACCGTCAGCATGTGTGATTTCGACTGTCGCGTGTTGGTATGTTTGACCTGCTGGTGCATCTACCACTTCAACTTGAGACACGATGAATAATTGGTTTAAGTCTGTGAAACCTTTTAAGAATGCCACTGTATCGAATGATTCACTATTACCGATACGAACTTTGGCTTCTAATGATTTACCGATAACTTTTTCATTACGTGCCGCTTCAAGTGCACGGTTCACATCATCACGTAATGCCATAAATTGTGACCATTTGTCTAATAATTGTTGATCCACTTCTTGTGCTTTTGGCATTTCTGTTAAGTGAACACTTTCGACAGTTTCTTGTTCAATATGTGACCATACTTCATCTGCTGTATGCGGGATGATTGGTGCTAATAATTTTGTCATATTGACTAAGATTTCATAAAGCACTGTTTGCATGCTACGACGTTTGTGAGCTGATTGTGCTTCGATATATAAGATGTCTTTACCGTAGTCTAAATAGAAGTTACTTAACTCAACGTTGATAAAGTTTTGAACTTCTTGGTAAATATCAAGGTAGTCATAATTCTCAAAGTGTTCTAACGTGCTATTCGTAAATTCACGTAAGCGATTTAAGATGTAGCGATCTACTTCTAATAAATCACTTTCTGCAACTTTGTCTGTTTCAGGGTTGTAATCATTAATGTTACCAAGTAAGAAACGTAATGTGTTACGGATTTTACGGTACACATCAGCTACTTGTTTCAAGATATCATCTGAGATACGAACATCCGCAAGATAATCCACTGAACTTACCCATAGACGTGCAATGTCGGCACCTTTTTGTTTTACGACAGTTTCAGGTACGATAACGTTACCTAACGACTTACTCATTTTTTTACCTTCGCCGTCCATAACGAAACCATGTGATAACAACATTTTGTATGGTGATACGTTACGTGTTGCGACAGATGTTGTGATTGATGAGTTGAACCAACCACGGTATTGGTCACTACCTTCCAAGTATAAGTCCGCTGGGAAGCTTAATTCTGGACGTGTTTCCAATACGCCACGGTGTGAAGAACCTGAGTCAAACCATACATCCATGATGTCTTCTTCTTTAGTGAAGATACCGTTTGGACTACCTGGATGTGTGAATCCTTCTGGTAATAAGTCTTTCGCATCGCGCTCAAACCAGATGTTAGAACCGTGCTCTTCAAATAAATCAGCCACGTGGTATACCGTTTCTTTTGTCATGATGATGTCGCCATTTTCAGCATAAAATACTGGAAGTGGTACACCCCATACACGTTGACGTGAGATGACCCATTCGCCACGGTCGCGGATCATGTTGTAGATACGTGTTTTACCCCAGTCCACTTTGAATTTCGTTTGGTCGATTGCGTCTAAGATATCTTGACGTACTTTTGAAATTGACGCGAACCATTGTGGTGTCGCTCTGAAAATAACTGGTTTTTTCGTACGCCAGTCATGTGGGTAACTATGCGTGATAAAGTCGAGTTTTAATAACACGCCTTTTTCTTTCAACAATTCAGTGATTTCTTTGTTTGCTTTATCGTAGAACATACCCGCAAATTGACCTGCTTCTTCAGTGAAAACACCTTTCGCATCAACTGGGCTGATTACTTCTAAGTCGTATTTTTGTCCAACGATATAGTCATCTTCCCCGTGTCCAGGTGCTGTATGTACACAACCTGTACCCGCATCTGTAGTAACGTGTTCACCGTTGATTACAAGTGATACACGATCGATGAATGGATGTTGTGCTTCTATATATTCAAGGTCTGAACCTTTCACTTCTTTTTCACGGACGATTGTTTCTTTATCCCAACCAAGTTGTTCAGCTACTTCATCTACTAACGCTTCAGCTACGATATATTTCGTACCCTCAACATTCATTTGAACATATGTTAATTCCGGATGTACACTAATCGCAACGTTCGCCGGTAATGTCCAAGGTGTAGTTGTCCAGATGATGAATTTCGCATCTTCATCAACGACGCCTTTCGCATCTTTCACATCAAACGCAACGTAGATTGATGCTGAACGTTTGTCATGATATTCGATTTCCGCTTCTGCTAATGATGATTCACTAGATGGTGACCAATACACAGGCTTTTTACCTTTATAAATTAAGCCACGGTCTGCCATTTCACCGAACACACGGATTTGTGCGGCTTCATATTCAGGTTTTAATGTTACGTATGGGTTATCAAAGTCCCCATTGACACCTAAACGACGGAAATCTGCTTTTTGATTTTCGATTTGTTCCATCGCAAACGCTTCACACATTTTACGGAATTCAGCGGTAGACATTTCTTTACGCTTCACACCTTTTTTAGTTAACGCTTGCTCGATTGGTAAACCATGCGTGTCCCAACCAGGTACGTATGGTGTATAGAACCCTTGCATTGTTTTGTAACGTACGATAAAGTCTTTTAAAATTTTATTCAGTGCGTGCCCCATGTGCAGGTTACCGTTCGCATACGGTGGACCGTCATGTAAAATGAAGTGTGGTTTACCTTCATTCTTTTTCAATAACTTGTGATATAAATCTTGTTCACGCCAAGTTTCTTGAATTTGTGGTTCTTTGTTTGGTAATCCCCCACGCATTGGAAATTTTGTTTTTGGCATTAATAACGTATCTTTGTACTCCATATCCCTTACACTCCTTTATACTAGAAAGAACTCTAAGCTCAACTAACAGGGACGGACATACCGCGGTACCACCCTGATTAACTCAGCTTAGAGTTCTCTCGTTAAAATATATTGATATTAAAAAGTCAGTGATACAAGAAAAGGTCATCCGCCAGGCTCGCACCGTCCCTAGCTCGCTGCTGTCATCACTTATTTTTCTTGCTTGTCTGCCTCTTTTGATTCAGTTTTTTCTTGTTTTTCAGTTTCTTTTGGTTCGCTTGCTTTGTCAGCTTCCGTTACATCTTGTTCATTCAAATGTGCAAAGTTTTCTTCTGTTACTTGTTGCGCATCCAAATCATAGTTAAGCAAGTAGTCCCAATCATCGTTCTTTAATAAGTCTAATTGTGCTTCGACTAACATTTTAAAACGAGAACGGAAAACTTTTGATTGGCGCTTCATGTCTTCTGTTTGGAAAGCCATGCGACGTGCCTTTTCAAGACTATCGTTCACAATGCGCTCACCTTCAGCTTTAGCTTTAGCAATCATCACATCGTGTTCTTTTTGTGCAGCTGCTTTTGTCTCGTCTGCCGCGCGTTGTGCACTGACAAGCGCTTCACCGACTGATTTTTCAACTTCTTTGAACGATTGAATGTGTGATTCACGTTCAGCTAAAACCTTTTCGAGTTGTTTCTTATCTTCTTTAAGACGTTCAATCTCACGCGATAATTCGCTCAAGTAAGATTCAACTTCTGTCGGTTCAAAACCATTCTTAATTCGTGTAAATGATTTATTTTTAATTTCGCTTGGTGTATAAGCCATTACAAGTGCCCTCCTCCATCATACACTATTTGAATAATGTTTGATAGGTTATTCTTAATTTATCTTTTTTTGTACGATCACCAATGGCGGTAATACGTGCTCTACCAAAACCTTGGATAGATAATAAATCGCCTTGTTCGAGTTGGTAATCTACAGCTTCTATCACAGTATGATTGACCTTCACACGCTTACGTATAATCAGTTCTTTCGCAATTGTTCGTGATTTGCGCACCATTTCTTTCAGTATGACATCAAGACGTAGTGCACTCACGGTCGCATCAATTGTTTGCCAGTATGCTTTAGATTGTACCATATCTTGGAGTGGAACGACATTGAGTTTGACTGTCGCACCTTTAATCTTTGTTAATTCCATCATGATATAAGATTCTAGCTGATTTGTCAAAACAAACTGTGTGCGTTCACCAACAATAATATCCCCCACTTGTTCTCTTTCAATTCCTAACGACATAAGCGTCCCAAGTATATGCGGGTGTTGAATCGTCACAAACTTCTCCGGATAATCAATCTCAATCAACGATAATTCAAAATCTGCTTCATCCGGTACATAATAATCCGGTGCTATAATGGCACGACAACGTTCCGCATCTACACCACCATTGAAATGGACGGTCATGTCCGGAAAACTGCCCACAATCACTTCTAAAATATATTGACCACGTGGATCTAAAAAGTGTGTTAATACCGGCGCATATTGCTGCGAAGCCATTCTCACTTTATCTAATAATGTATCGATGATCGGTTGTTCTTCTGTTCTAAAATGCTGATATATATCCAATTGAAATACCGCCAATCTTTAAGTATACGAAAATCCCGTTGTAAGACATGACGTCCTAGAACGGGAAATGAAGTCGAGGTTGGGACAAAATCTGCTTTGAGACACCGTATATAGGTTTTCCATTACACAAATTTATTATGTCACAGCCCCGCAATTATTTAATATAAATGTCTAATAATCATGTTGTAAATCGCAACAATCCCTTGAGAAAACAAGTTCAAGACGATAAATGCGACAATGGGTGACAAATCAATCATACCAAGCGGTGGAATAAAGCGACGGAACGGCTCTAAAAATGGCTCATACAACTTCGCCATAAAGCGTCCAACAACACTTTCACGCGCACCCGGTAACCATGACATGAAAATATAAATAATCATCCCAATTGTATAGATACGTACGACAAATAGAATAAAATTCGTAATCGTTGATAATAGTTCTATGCTCATACAAGTCTCCTTATTCGTATTGTGTCTCCATTGATTCGATTTGATCTGTAATACTACCTGCCACTTCTACGTTGTCAGGTGTACATAAGAAGATATCCGCACCAACACGCTGAATATCCCCGCCAATGGCATAGACCGTTCCACTTAGGAAATCAATAATACGTTTTGCTGACACTTGATCAATACGCTGTAAATTCACAAGCGTGGCACGACGATTTTTAAGTTCATCTGCAATGTCTTGCGTGTCTGAAAATACGCGTGGTTCAAACAAGCACATTTTAGAGCTACCATTTTGATCCACTTCTGGCGTCTGATTCATACTAACCACATTCCCTTGTCCTTGATAATTCGCTTGCTGCGGCACTTGATATTGTCGCTCATTCTTCGGTGTTTTGATACGAGTTGGTTGCTTCTTAGGAACAGATTGTATCGCACGTGGACGTTCTGGTGCTTGCTTCGTCGCTTGTGGCGCTTCTGTTTGCTGTTTGCGTTCTTGTTGCGGCTCTTCTACAAACGTATCTTCTTCCTCTTCAATCGTAAAAAACCCGTTGAACAAATCTTTAATTGCCATGTGTTCACTCCTCTTTTCCTACTAGACGCGTGCCAATCCTTACAAATGTTGCGCCTTCTTCTGTTGCGATTGCGTAATCATTACTCATGCCCATCGATAGCTCCGTACATGGTGCATGTGAAAGATTAAGCGCTTGGATCTCATCACGTTTATGTTTAAGTTGTTTAAAAATCGACTTCAAATAAGCGGTGTCATCTGTATACGGTGCCATCGTCATTAAACCAACGACGCGAATATGTTCGTACGCTTCAAGCATCTCAATGAATGACTGTACTTCTTCCAAAGCAACGCCATGCTTGGACGCTTCACCCGATACATTGACTTGCACAAAACACTTAATTTCATGTTCAGCACGTTTGTTAATCTCTTTTGCTAAACTTTTGCGGTCCAACGCGTGTAAATAGTCCACCTCATTGATGACATCTTTAACTTTACGCGATTGCAATGAACCGATAAAATGCATTGTCACATCATCAGGAAGTGCTGCTTTCTTCTCTAGAAATCCTTCTAAACGATTCTCTCCAAAATGACGTAGCCCAGCATCATAAGCCTCTTGAGCTCGCTCTATTGTAACATATTTTGTTACGGCAATCACGTTTGGCAATGACGCTTGATCGTTATCCGGAACATGTGCCGCCAAGGTCTTTTCAATCTCAGACAAGTTTTGTTTAACAGACATCTTCATTCAACGCTCCTTCGTTTGATTGTGATATGAATGCAAGCATCCGACCTGTTTGTCCTTGTTCAACACGATATGAGAAAAAGCAGTCCAATTCTTCAGAAGTCGCATGCTTTGTCGTATAAATATTTGCTTCTGGTATGCCATAGTGCACACATAGCAATCGATTGGCGTGCTTCAAATCAATGCCATGTCGGTTGTCATCGCGTGTATCGATATAGTCAGCTACATCGATTGGGAGTTCATTAAACTGCGCAAGAATATCATCGTTAATTTCATATGAATTCGACGTTGCAGGTCCGATGACGACAAATAAATCTTGTAAGTCGTATGGAAAGTGCTGAATCAGCTCATAGACAATTTGTTGAACGGTGCCTCTCCAACCAGCATGGACCAGCCCAATAAAATGATGTTTCGGACTATAAAAATAAATTGGTACACAGTCTGCATAGCACATCGTTAGCACTGTATCGTCATCATACGTATACATGCCATCAACACCATACAACACATCATTCGATAACGAATCGATGTTTTTACCTTGATCAGCTGCCGTTATCTCAACAACTTGATGACCGTGCGTTTGAATTGGGAACACCCAATGTTCACGAGGAATACCAATTTCTAACGCAAGTATTTGTTGATGTCGTGTCACGTTTTCAGGTGCGTCATCGATATAACGCGCCATATTAAATGCCTGTTTCGGATATGGACTCTGACCGCCTTGTCGCGTGGTAAACCCAAGTGTCACACCGTGCGTCTTTGCCGGTTCATATGCTAAATGATGTGGTTTTTGAACAAATGCTTCCATCGCACACACTCCCTTCAACCTTCTGCACGACAACGTATATCGTTTTCAAAAACGACTTGAAATACGAAATGCTAGGACAATGAAGTAATGACATTTGCCCTAGCACTTTCGTTCGTAAGTTCTACATAGATTGCTTCGTGATAGTCAGCAATCTTTTATATTTAGCCTAACGCTTAAGATTAACGACGTGTTCTTCTTGAGCGTCTTTCTTCTCTGTTACGGATGAAGCTTGGAATGTCATCATCAGCAGTTGTGTGCGCACGAGCGCTGTCTGCTTCTTTATCTTGTGATGATGTCACACCGCCACCAAAACTTGATTCTTTTGGTGCTGCTTGTGTTGCGCTTGCACCAAAGCCAGAATGACCTTGTTTGCGCGCTTGTGATGATGGTTTGTCTTCAAAACCAGTTGCGATAACTGTGACAACAATCTCATCTTGTAATTCTGGGTTAATAACTGTACCGAAGATCATGTTTACATCTTCATCAGCTGCATCTTGTACGATATCCGCTGCTTCTTGCGCTTCGAATAATGATAAAGATTCGCCACCAGTAATGTTCATAAGCACACCTTGTGCACCTACGATTGAAGTTTCAAGTAATGGTGATGAAATGGCTTTTTTCGCCGCTTCAACAGCACGGTTTTCACCTGAAGATACACCGATACCCATTAATGCTGAACCTTGGTTAGACATAATTGTTTTAACGTCAGCAAAGTCTAAGTTCACTTCACCAGATACAGCGATTAAGTCAGAGATACCTTGTACACCTTGACGTAATACGTTATCTGCTTCTTTGAATGCTTCCATCATAGGTGTTGATTTGTCAACGATGTCTAATAAACGATCGTTAGGGATTACGATTAATGTATCAACTGCAGCTTTCATAGATTCTACACCAGCAGCTGCTTGTGTTTGACGTTTACGCCCTTCAAAGCTAAATGGACGAGTGACAACACCAACTGTTAATGCGCCCATTTCTTTTGCGATTTTGGCTACAACAGGCGCTGCACCTGTACCAGTACCGCCACCCATACCAGCTGTAACGAATACCATGTCTGCACCTTGAATTGCATCTTCAATTTGTTCACGTGATTCTTCAGCAGCTTTTTTACCGATTTCAGGGTTTGCACCTGCACCTAAACCACGTGTTAATTTTTCACCGATTTGGATTTTAGACTCAGCTTTAGATAAGTTTAAAGCTTGGCCATCAGTATTAATTGCAATAAATTCAACGTTGTTCATACCGTGGTCGATCATACGGTTTACAGCGTTGTTACCGCCACCACCGACACCGATAACTTTAAGTGTCGCCAAATGATTAAATCCTTGTTCAAATTCTAACATTTAAATTTCCTCCTAATCTTTGTAGCCAATCAATCAAACAGAGATTTCATAATTTTTTTGAATTTACTTTCCTCTTGTTTTGGTTCACCGTTTTCAGCGTCTGTGTTTTCTACATGTGCGTCGCCACTTTCATAGTCTGAATACGCTTCTTGTGACTGATCTTGTGGCTGCTTTTTCGGTTTTCTCTTAAAGAATGACTCAAATCCACCTGTTTTTGTTTCATGAGAGCGTGCGTCATTTTCAATTACTTCTTCTTCAATTTCCTCGTTATCATGATTACTAATTGTAACATAATCTAACAACTCATCAAAAGCAATACTGCTAGAAATTGTAGAAATTGCTGAAGAAAATTCAGGTTTGCGAATACCCATTTGTGAAGGTGTATGAATACGTACCTTTTCACTTACCATATCTTGTAAAAGTTCTTTAACGCCTAACAAGTTGGCCGAACCACCTGTCACGACAAAACCACCGTTGACTTTCTTCAAGTCAAGGTCTTCTAAGATATCGAATACCGCAAAGAAAATATCTTCAACACGTGCTTCAATGACATCACTTAATTCTTTTTGTGTGTATTGTGCGACTTCTTCAGAATCAAGTTGTTCTACTGTAAAGACATCTTGATCGGAAGCTGAGTCGTAAAATGCGTGACCATATTGTTGCTTAATCTTTTCAGCTGCATCGTATGTTGTATTTAAAAATTGTGCAATGTCATCTGTAATGTGACGACCTGCCATTGATACAACATCAGCATCGAAAAGTTCACCGCGTTCATAGTACGCAATTTGTGTTAAGTCTTCACCAATATCAATCACACACGCACCGAGTTCACGCTCAGTTGGTGTCAAGATTGAACGGTAGTTGTATGAGTCAGAATATACATCCAACACGTCCACACCACTAGATTCAACACATTTAATCATGTTGATAAGGATTGATTTGTGAATCGCAATAACACCTGCATCCACTTGTAATGAATGACGTGCAACGAGTTCTTTTGGATCAGACACTTCATTGTCATCATCAACCACAAAGCGAATTGGGAAAACGTTGACAACTTCCGTATCCGGTTGGTCGTTTTTATTGCGAATACCTTCTAATACTGTTTCAATATGTGTTCCGTCAATTTCTGTATCTTCATGGAACTCAATCTTATTTGATTCATCATATACTTCTGTACCAACGATTGGTAATTTCAAGAAAACTTCTTTAATATCTATGCCTGATGCGATAGACGCTTTTTTAATTGTGTCTTTAATTGCTTGTTTCGCAATATCAAAATCATCAATTAAACCATTTTTGATTCCACTTGTATAGGTATGCCCTGTACCTATCACATTAATTCCGTTGTGAAATTTTTCACCAACGATTGCTTTCACGCTTGATGAGCCGATATCTACACTAACATAATAATGCTCTTCCATAGATAGGCACCTCCTGACAGTTGTTTACATTTTTACACTATTATAAGTTTACAATAACACTCTACTAATGTGAACTATAAACCTGTTGAAATTCTAACTTTTTTACGGATTTACTCGAGGTTTCGACATTAATAGAAACATTCAATTTAAGTTTGAGATTTTATGTGGAAGGCAATAGCTGAAACACATCAGTTGCACGCCTCAATCATAGCCTCTTTTAGTTGTCTGCTTTCTCGCCCTCTTTAATTTTGTTCAATGCTTTTTGTAATTCATCTTTCGCTTCATCTTCTAGTTGCGTTTTGCTTTCAACTTGTTGTGAACTTGCTGAACTATTGGCGTTGTCTTTAAGATTTTCAAACGGAATAAAAGTTGCACCAACTGATAAATCGATAAAGCCTGATTTTATCAGATTACCTGTTTCATCCTTTTCCAATGCTTGCGACATACTTGGATAGTATTTAAGTTTGCTAGCGATTGTTTTTGTATTGCCCAATACTTCAATGCCGTCACGCATATAAAGACGAATAAGATGCGGCTGATTCTTTTTCGGTTCGTATACAATTTCAGAAATCTGTGCTCTTATCGTGCGATCCATTTTCTCAAGTGCTTCAACTAATTGCTGTTTTTCCGTCCCTTTAAATCCTTTAAGATACGGAGCTTCATTTGGCAATGTGTCATTAAAGTCTTTAAGAATTTGGCCGTTTTCAATAACAGGTACTTCTTTGTCTTTAACAGTCATAATACCGACAATATCATGCTCAGTTATGTCAACGTGTATCGAGTTGAACAGTCCTTTTTTAATTTCCGCTTGTTTAATCAGCGCGTGTTTCTTTATTCGTTTTTCCGCTTGGCCACTATCGTATGAATAAACTCTTGTATCTTTTTTGATGTTAAGTTCTTTTTTGATGTTCTCAGTTGCTACGTAGTGATTACCACTTACCGTCACTTGCTTAACAATACTGATTGGCGAATACATGTAGACGAGAATCAATACGACTAACAACACAAGCCCTAGCACAACACCTAGTTGAATGCGGCGCCGTTTTTTCAATTGGCGCATACGTTTTTCTTTGAGAAATGTATTATCAATTTTTGGGATTTCTTCTGTCATTCAATCCACATCCTTAATGTGATGGCAAATGATTGCGAAATGCGTTGATGAACATTTCACCGCGCTGTTCAAATGTATCATATTGGTCCCAACTTGCACACGCCGGAGAAAGTAATACCACATCGTTTGGTTCAATGACTTCTTGTATTTTATTCACTGCGTCTACAACATCAACGGCACGGATGACTAACTTACCTTGGCTTTCTCCGAGCTTGACGAACTTTTCTTGCGTTTCTCCAAATGCAACCATGACGCGCACATTGTTCATATATGGTATCAAGTCATCGAAACCGTTACCGCGATCAAGTCCACCGCATAACCAAATAATCGGTTGTTTGAAAGACTTTAATGCGAACTGTGTCGCAAGTGTGTTTGTCGCTTTTGAATCGTTGTAATATTTATTTGTTTTATTATTACCAATGTATTGCAGGCGATGTGAGATACCAGAGAACGATGTTAATGACTGCACAATCGCACTTACTGATACACCTGCTAAAATAGCCGCCATCGTTGCTGCTAATATATTTTCCAAGTTGTGCGTTCCTGGTAACACAATATCATCTAAATGGATAAGGTGAATGCCTTTGTAAACAATGTAGTCATCTTCAACGTAAATACCGTCTACCGCATGTTCCGTTGAGAAGTATAAAATTTTAGCTTTAATTTTTGACGGATCGATTAAATGACGTTGTTGATAGTTAAAAATCAAATAATCACTTTCTGTTTGATTTTGGAAGATACGTTTTTTCGCTTCTTGATATTCTTCCAATGACCCGTGGTAATCAATATGCGCTTCATAAATATTTGTCACAATCGCAATATGCGGACGATAATGTTCAATACCTAATAATTGGAATGATGATAACTCTGTAATGAGATATTCATCTGCACGCACATCTTGTGCAACTTTTGATGCCACATAACCGATATTCCCTGCCAAGTGACCTGTTTCACGGCTTTTGTTAAACATATCCCCCAACAAAGAAGTAACTGTCGTCTTACCATTCGTTCCTGTAATCCCAATAATTGGCGCTTCAGAAATTAAATAACTGAGTTCCACTTCCGTCAATATTTTTAAACCTTTCTTTTGCGCTTCTTGTAATAATGGGACGCTGTACGGAATACCCGGGTTTTTAACGATAATTGGATTTTCATCTAACAATGCGAGTGGGTGTGAACCACTAACCACGTTAATCCCAAGTGCTTCCAAATCCTTTGCATGTGGGTCTTGAGACAAATCTTTGCCGTCATTGACTGTGACATCTGCGCCAAGTCGATGCAATAACTTCCCTGCTTCATAGCCACTTTTCGCCATGCCTAGTACGAGTACTTTTTTACCTTTTAATCCTGTATAGTTTATCAATTAGCTCACTCCAATCCATAAGCCGATAAGACCTGTGATAAAACCGACTGACCAAAATACTGTAACAACTTTCCATTCACTCCAGCCTACAAGCTCGAAATGATGATGTAATGGACTCATTTTGAAGACACGTTTGCCAGTTAGTTTAAATGATGTTACTTGAATCATAACCGATAATGTTTCGATTACAAACACGAGTCCGATAAATAATAATGATAGTTCTTGATTTAACATAATTGATACTGTCGCAAAAATGCCACCAAGTGCCAAGCTACCTGTATCTCCCATAAATACTTTCGCAGGGTTAATGTTATATGGTAAAAAGCCAGCAAGTGCCGCTACCATAATGATACAGAATACGCCGATTGCAGGTTGCTCTAATACAAAACTCATAATGGCATACACTGTAAAACCGATAATAGATAATCCCGTTGCAAGACCGTCTAATCCGTCTGTTAAGTTAACCGCATTTGAAAAGCCAACTTGCCAGAATACAATAAAGATGACATATGCGAATGATAACGGGATTGATACATCTGTAAACGGTAAGTTAATATCCGTTGAAAAATCAAATGCGTTAAAGCCTTTTGCCACAATAAAGAAAATGACTGCAATCACAATTTGTGCTAAAAACTTCTGCTTACTTGTTAAACCTTGGTTGTTCTTTTTTACCACAATAATATAGTCATCAATAAAACCGATTAAACCAAATCCAATTGTTACAAAGAGCAATAATAATAACGGACTTGCCGGTTCAACAAAAATACTTGCGATAATCGTTGTAACAATTGCACCAATCAAGAATGTCAAACCGCCCATTGTTGGTGTCCCAGTTTTTTTCATATGACTTTGTGGTCCTTCTTCACGAATGCTTTGTCCGAACTTCATTCGCTTTAGTGTTGGAATTAAAATTGGTACTAATACTGCTGTAATAATAAATGCGATAACTGCGCTAATGATTCCCATGATAGTCTCCTTTAAAATAATTTGTCATGTTTCGCTGTTATTCATAGTTAGCATAAGTGAAAAGGTGGTCACCCACCTTTTCACTCGCTATTCAGCTTCTTCAGATTTCAGTTCAACTTCAATCGTTGTTTTCTTATCTATCGGTGCTTGCAAGCCAACCGATTGTGATGTTACAAAGCCGCTACCTTTTACTTTCACCTTCACGCCTGTCAACGACTCGAATGCCACGATATCATCTCGCGTCCACCCGGTCATATCTGGCATTGTTAAGTCACCGTTCGTCAATAGCAAGACTTTACTGTGTGGTAATAATCGTGTATTGGACGTTGGACTTTGACTTACAACTTTATCGCCGAGTCCAATGACAACCGGTTTCAGTGACTTATCCTCCAATGCTTTCTCTGCTTTCTCAACAGATTTCTCAGTCACATCCGGTACTTTATTAATAGCCACTTTTTCATTAATTTCATCGTCACCAACGTTTAAATATTGCAAGGTGTTTTTCATAATCGGGATGAATGCACGACTCACACCCATTTCATACGCTTCTTGGTCACGTTTCTGCGCTAAGCTCATACCAGCATATACGACGATACGTGGATTTTTGCTCGGTGCGTGCCCCATAAAACTTGAAAAGTAAGGGTTCGGTCCTTGTACATAGCCGCCGTTTTCAGGATCGGCAACTTGTGCTGTCCCTGTCTTACCAGCAACTCGATAGCCATCCACCTTATAATGTGATGCATGACTCTTCTTGCTGTTAACAACTAAGTCTAATTCTTTCATGACTTTCTTCGCTGTTTCCGGCGTTACTGGCTTACCTGTTACTTCACGTTTGCCTTTATAGAATGTCTCATTAGACACTGGATTCATCACAGATTCTACAAAATATGGTCGTACCATTTCGCCTTTATTGAAAAATGCTGATTGTGCCTGCAACATTTGCGCCGGTGTCACCGTTGTAGATTGACCAAAGGCACTCGTTTTCTGCATCAATTCATTTTCCCATGCAATGTTACCACTCTGTTCACCATCAAAAAGACTCCCCGTCGACTCACCAAAGCCGAACTTCTCATACCATGACTGCATCTTATCCGCGCCAACAAGGTCTTGTAATTTCATCATTAACGTATTAGATGAATAAGTAAAACCAAGGCTCATTGGGATTTCTCCCCACCCTTTTTTGTTCCAGTCATAGATACGTGAACCTTGAATATCACGATAACCCGATTCATATTTCTCTTTTGGCTTAAACACACCTTCTTGGATCGCCGCTGCTAGTCCAAACGTCTTAAATGTCGAACCAGGTTCATATAAGTTTTGGTAAAGATCATTCGCCCACTTTTCTCCAAAGTCTTCGCCCGTTTCAGGGTTAAAAGTAGGACGTTGACTGTATGCGAGAATTTCTCCCGTTTTGGCATCCATCACGACCGCAAACAAGTCTTTTGGTTTATAGCGCTCAACCATTTTATCAAGCGCTTCTTCAACAAATACTTGTATATTGGCATCAATCGTTAAATGCACGTCATCGCCACGTTGAGGTGCCACTTCATTCTTAGAGTTTGGAATAATGTAGCCCCAAATATCGCGTGTATACTGTGCGTGTCCCTTTTCGCCTGATAGATAACTATCAAAGATTTTTTCCACACCGAGTGCACCTTTCAGTTCGCCCGTGTCAGGGTCTTTCTGTGCCATTCCGATTAAATGTGAGGCGAAGTTACCATTTGGGTAGAAACGTTGCACTTCTGGATATAACGTGATACCAGGCAACTTCATATTCTCAATTTTTTCTTTGTCGTGATATGTTAAATTCTGTCCTGCCTTACCAAATTCAACTTGGAAGGCTTTCTTCATGCTGAGTCGTTTTTCAATATCTTTTTCTGACATATCAATGACTTTCGCTAGTTGTTTGGCTGTTTTCTTTTTATCAACGACGTGCCTTGGCTCTTTCGACTCTTCACTTGCTCGTTTATCAATAACGGCTGCGAGACGAAAACGGTCGACATCTTCAGCAAGTACTTTGCCGTTACGATCATATATTTTACCGCGTTCTGCAGATTGATCTAACTGTGACAAATATTTCTGATTGGCACGCATAATAAGATCTTCACCAGATGACTGGCCAGATAACATGACGTAACCATACCTTAAAACCAATGAAAAAAAGAGCAGCCCGAGTACACCAATCAGGAGGACTGCTCCTAGTTTATTTTTTTTAATTTTAATTTTTCGTTTCGCCATCTTTACGCACTACCTTTACATTCTCATTCTGTAGACTCATGCCTTGTTTTTGAGCTTTGTCATAGATACGTTCATAAGAAGCATTTTTCATTGTTTCTGATTTTAATGCGCTATTTTGACTAGATTGTTGTTCGATTTTTGTTTCTAAATCTGCAATTTTACCTCGTGTGTCATATGCGTCCATTTTAAGTGACAACATAAAAATACTAATTGCAGCAATAATAGTTACTAAAGATATGTATAGTAGCTTTTCAAAGCGTGTAAACTTGACTACTACTTGCTTCTTTACAGTTTTTTGCTTACGTGTCGATGTCTTAGGGGTACTTTGTGGCTCTGCCATTTGCTGTTGGTACGGTTCATAAATTCTTTCTACAGCCATAATTATCTGCTAGCTCCTTTACTTTAATATTTCTGCGACTCGAAGTTTTGCACTTCTTGCACGGTTATTATCTTCTAAATCTGAATCACTTGCCACGATTGGTTTACGGTTTACACGTTTTAACTTTGGTGTATACGCTTCAGGAAGTACTGGCAACCCTCTTGGTACGTCTGGTCCCTTTTCATACTCTTGGAACATCTGCTTGCACAAACGATCTTCTAAAGAGTGGAAAGTGATGACCGAGATACGCCCTTCAACTTTCACACGTTCGATAGCTTGTTCTAGTGAATCTTCAAACGCTGCCAATTCATCGTTTACTGCGATACGAATGGCTTGGAATACACGTTTTGCAGGGTGCCCGCCTTTACGTCTTGCTTTTGCCGGAATCCCTTCCTTGATGCACTCAACAAGTTCTAACGTTGTCGTAATCGGTTGCACTTCTCGTCTTGCTTCTATTTTACGCGCAATTTGTTTTGAGAACTTTTCTTCGCCGTAACGGAAAAAGATTTTCACCAAATCTTCGTACGCCCATTCGTTCACGACCTCGTACGCAGATAGCGCTTGTGTCTGATCCATTCTCATGTCGAGCTTCGCATCATGATGATAGCTAAAGCCACGTTCAGGTACATCAAGCTGTGGACTTGAAACACCTAGGTCGTACAAAATACCGTCAACCTTATCTATCCCTAAATCATCTAAAATCTGATTCAAGTTTCTAAAATTATTATGCACAAAAGTGACTTTATGCAAGTCATCACGCAACTTTTCTTTTGCATGTTCAATCGCTGTCGTATCTTGATCAATCGCAATTAAACGTCCTTGATCAGATAGCTGACTTAGAAGGTATTGTGAGTGTCCAGCGCCACCGAGTGTACAGTCAACATAGACACCATCTTCTTTGATATTCAGTTGATCGACTGTCTCTCGTAGTAAAACGCTAATATGATGAAACACGCCAAAACCTCCGATATATTAAAAATCAAAATCAATTAAATCCTCTGCTATTTCTTCAAAATTCTCTTCAGATTCATCGTAGAAATCATTCCATGTTGCACGATCCCAAATCTCAATACGGTTAGAAACACCAATAACGGTACATTCTTTATCAAGATTCGCATATTCACGCAATTTTGCTGGAATATTAATACGTCCTTGCTTGTCGATCTCCACTTCAACGGCACCCGAGAAGAACATACGCATAAATTTACGCGCATCACGTTTTGTCATAGGTAAGGTTTTCATTTTGTCTTCTATCGTTTGCCATTCTTCAAGTGTATAACCAAACAAACATTTATCAAGGCCTCGTGTGATAATGAAACGTTCATTTAAGTCATAACGAAACTTAGACGGAACAATCATACGCCCTTTTGCATCAAGCTTATTTTCATATTCGCCCATGAACATTTCTTCTCACCTCACCTTATTTATAATTTACCACATCTCACCACTATCCTCCACTAATTCTGTAAAAATCATCAAATTTTATCAAAAAAACGAAAAAAGAGGATCATTCGTATAAAGCGAATCATCCTCAAATCGTTGGTATATCTATAGTTTCACGATAATTTGATCAAAAGTGTAGCGAAGTGGAGGGAAAGTGGAGGACGCGTACATATCTACCCCATTTTCATTGAGTAATTGTAGCGGATTCCACACACGCTCCTGTAACCCTTCCATCGGGTGAAGCGTCCCTTCCAACACTTTGAAGTGGCGCATACTAATCGCATTCTCACGTGCAATATTATTTAAATAGCGCGTTTTCAAATAGTTGTATTGATACATTTGAATGCCGTGGTTTTTCTCTAACAAGTTTCGGTTATCTTCAGACTCAGACATTTCCTGTGTCAACGTCTCATAAAACGCTTCTTGTTGGCGCTTCATCGTTTCAATTTGTTCTAAAACAACATCTGACGCTAGCGCACGGATAAAACGTTGACGTGCTGGCTTCGTTCCTGACGCAATGACATCTGCAAGTGGCAAGTCATATTTCTCTAGTAACTTTTCAGTTTGTCCAGAAACATAAGTGATGCGCATACGTGGCAACACGATAGGCATTTCAATATCGAACAGACGAAAAACATCGCATAATTCTGCCCAATATTTAATCTCACTCGGTCCACCGACAAAGGCAACTGTATTGAACAACCACTCCTGCATTAATGGTCGCGTCACCACATTGTTTGAAAAGCGTTCTGGTTCTGCTTCAACAAGTGCTAACAACGCTTCTTTTGAGTATGTCTTATCACTCTTGCTAATGTGATATGCCCCATTTTCATATTTAAGCAGTTGACGTTGGTCATCTTCATGTAAGAATAAATGCACATTCGTTCCTGTCATAATCATTTCTGCAAGACCTGCTGCAGTGGTTTGTGCTTGGACACTGCGAAATGCGTGATCAACCGCTTCATGCTGTTCAATCAACTGACTTAACATCGGCTTCTCAATCGCTCTTAACGCCTCATGTTGCGCATCAATTAACAAAATACCTTGTTCACCAAAACAACGTTGTACAATTTGTTTGAAACAATCCACCCATGTTGTCGATTGTTCAATCATACGTTCCATTTCTGCAAACAGCGATTTAGAGTGTCGTGTTTCTGGTAACGTTTCAAAAAAGCGTACTAATACTTCGTGTAATGCCTCTTTATCTGGAACATAACGTGATACCGTTGTTTCAGGTGGCGTCATCGTATGGTACTTCACCTTATTCAATTGACCTGTACGCTGATTCATCGTGTACGTATGGTTCACTTCATCAAAGTCATGGTCCTCCCCAGCAATCCAAAACACTGGCACAACACGTTGATTGTATTCTGATGACAATTCATTTGCCTTCGTAATAATCGATAAAATTTTATGAAATGTATAAAGTGGACCTGTGAACAAGCCTGCCTGCTGCCCACCAATCACGACTTTTGCACCTTCTGATAAGGCTTTGATATTCTCTTGTTGGGTGTCTGTGAGCACTAAATCTGACATATAATCACGAATCACAGATGCAACGGCTGCCTCTCTCCCATTGTTCTGATGCGCCATACGCTGGTCGTAGCTTTCAGATTGATTTGGATCATACGTATAAAACTGCAAAATTCGCGCATCGTGATTCGTATAGTCTTTAATAAACGAATCCGATTCATTAATCGTGATATTTAAACACTCCATGCTCATTCTCCTTAACTAGTATTCGTTATCAGTATAAAGGTTGCATGCGTATCTGACAATTTTACGGCTTACTTCAATAACTTTCAGAATTGCGTTATAATATAGGAAAGAAAACAAAGGGGGTCATCTAATGGCGAAAGTAACACATCTTGATATTAACTATAAGACGGAGGAACTATTCGAAGCATTCCGCAAAGATTTCGGCAACAAAGATCTTTACCTTGTTGATGAACTGCACGGAGAGATGATTGATGCAAGTTCAGACTCTCCATTTTACGGTATTTATGTAGGAGAAAAGATTGTGGCGCGCATGGCGTTATACCGTAAAGGTGAAGTAGAAGAGACGTACTTCCCTGACTATGACGATTACTTAGTCGTGTGGAAGTTAGAAGTACTTGAACCCTATTGGAACAAAGGCTATGGTTCTGCATTACTTGAATATGCGAAATCACTCGGACATCCGATTAAAGCTATCGCCCGATTTGAATCAAAAGGCTTCTTTGTAAAAAATGGCTTTGAAGACTTGGAAGCTAAAAATGATGACGGTCACGATATTTTAGTATGGGCACCAGAAAATAAATAACTATGTTAAATGCCACATGACGCGTATGTTTCACCTGTCATGTGGCATTGTTTTATAACCAACCTTGTTCCATTGCTTTACGCCACGCATCAAAGCGATTCTCTGCGTGTAACTTTTCGATAATAATAGACGTGTAATTTCGAATCGTTCCATCTGATAAATAAAGCGTTTCGGCAATTTCTTTACTTGTCAGACCTTTGCCTATTTCTTTTAGCACGAGTTGCTCCTTAACTGTCAGCGGATTTTTGTATTGTAGCAGTGACGTCATTAACGACTCGCTGTATTCTTTTTGTCCTGCCATGACACGCTTAATTGTCATCACTAAGTCATCAACAGAGCGTTCCTTTAACACATACGCGTCTACGTCATTTGCAACAGCACGTTCAAAGTATCCTGGTCGTTTGAATGTCGTTACAATAATGACTTTGGTAGCTAAGTCCGCTTCTTTAATCGCTTTTAACTCTTGTAGTCCTGACATTTTCGGCATTTCAACATCTAAAATTGCGACATCCGGTTGCTGATCACGAATGACTTGTAACGCCGCTTCCCCGTCCGCAATATCTGCTAATACCGAAATCTCATCATGCAGTGAAAATATTTGAACCATCGCATTGCGTAACATTTCTTGATCTTCTGCCACCACCATTGAAATCATTAGCCATCAGTCCTTCTTCTAAATGTAATCGTGAGTAATAAGCCTTGCTGTAAATTTTCGACATTGAACGTCCCGTCTAACGTACGCACACGCTGACGAATACTTTGAAAATCATCATCTGTCACATCTGTCATGCCAACACCGTCATCTTGTAGCGTTAACGTCATCAAATCATCATCTTCTTCAATACGACCGACAACAGTCGTTGCTTGCGCGTGTTTAATAATATTATTGACCATTTCTCTCAATACCATCGCCAAAGTCGCTTGTTTCGTTGGACTCAGTGTCGCTGTACGTTCCGCTCCTTCAAACTTAAAAGCAACATTTGCATGATTCAAAAGCCGTTCCATCGACTGCACTTCATCCACAAATGATTGTAATTTCACATTTTCCACAATCCCACGCACCTTGACGAGCGCATCTCGTGACAACTGATTAATACTTTCTACCTCTGTCTTAGCTTGAGCTGTACGTTCATTTTCAAGTAGTTTTGTTGCCAGTTCAGATTTAATACTAAGGCTCGCAAAAATATGGCCAAGTGTATCATGTAAATCTTGACTAATGCGTGCCCGCTCATTTTCCGCAATCAGCATATTAATATACTCATTTTTCTTCAATAATTCATTTTCTAATTGTTGTTGTTTCACACTATTCATATTCGCTATCGTCATACCGATTAAGACAACTAACATAGGTAACATCACGACGACTAATTCTGGATATTTGATGGTGATCATCACAACCGACAGTATCATGCTCACGATATATAACCGCATTTCGAATGATTTAAATGTGGCATGAAAGACAAAGGGCACGATATATGCTGAATAAAAATAAAAGTAAAAAAAGTAGCCGCCGAAAAAGAAAATAAAATAGACAATCCCTACATAGTGCATGAACAAAATAAAGCGTCGCAGTGTTAGGCGTTCAGTCAAATCCACAAAGCACATCCATATATAACCCATAATATACTGTGCCGTCATCAATATACCTAGCCACAACGCACCTTGATACTGCCCTATCGTCAATGCGATAATTGGAAAAATACAATATACTAAATTAACAGCTGCAATCTGATTTTGCTTAATTTTTGCTAATATCACGTTTAAATCACTTCCGTCTTTTTACGAATGACATACGTTATTGTTAAAAATAGTATAGCGTAAGCCACTAAAACATAACAAGATGCTAGATGAAGCCCCTCACTCGTTGTAAATGAAACGCCTAGTTCTTTAATATGATAGGTTGGTGTGACATAAGCAATTTGTTTTAACCATTCAGGAAAATTATCTACCGGAATCCATAATCCACCTAGTAATGCAAGTGCCAGATAGACAATATTTGAAATGGCACTGGCAGTTTGTAAATCATTGAATTGTGCTAGGATGACGCCCAGTGACAATAACGAACTTGCCCCTAACCATAATAGAATGCCTGACACCAACCATTCTGTCATGGACATACTGACATCTTTATATACCGCACCTGTTAGAAACAGCAAGATAATCGCTAAACAGAATAGCAACATAATTTTCATCGTTTTGCCGAGATAATAATGAAATGGTGATAATGGTGTTTTAAATAGGTTTTTAACCCAGCCATACTTTTTATCGCCAATCAACTCAATTGGAAATGTAATAATACAGAAACTACTCAAACTATACGTCGCCATACTGAACATATACTCTTTATAAAACGTTGCTTCATATGCTTTCGGTACACTGATCATCGATGTAAACAGAATATAAAAAACAAGTGGCAAACCGATAGATAAAATGGTATACGCCTTCTTTCTCGTTAACATCAACAACTCATATTTGAAATACGAACAGAACATTATGATTCAACTCCTTCTCTATTTTGCGAAAATAACATTTCCAGCAAAGATGATTTTGTCATTTCTATGTGATTTAAATCAACGTCATGTGCCATTAAAAATTCAATAATCGGACGGACGTCATTGGTCACTACCGTAAAGCCATCGCTATGTGAACTTATAGATGTGACAGTTGCTAAGTCATTAAGTTGTTCAATGATTGGAGTGTCTAACATAGGTAACTGAATATACGTTTCTGCCTGTTGATAACGGATTTCTTGCGGTGTACTATCCGTGACGATTCGACCTTGATTCAGCACAACAACTCGGTCCGCCATACGCTCCACTTCTTCTATATAATGCGACGTATATAGAATCGTCACACCTTGTCTTTTCATTTGTGCAATAAGCGTCCAAAAGTGCTGTCGTGTCTCCGTATCCATCGCACTTGTCGGTTCATCTAGTACGAGCCATCTCGGTTTGCCAATAATTGATAGCGCAAAATCTAATATTCTACTCTCACCACCAGACAGTTTGGAAGCATATTGATTTAATTTCTGATCGTCAAACCTCGTCACTTTTTGAAACATTTCAAGCGACATCGATTCTTTATAAAATCCCTTGTACAAGTTGAATAATTCCTTAACTTTAATCAATTCTAGAAAAGCCGTTTTCTGATATAAAATGCCAATTTGTTGCTTATCTAATAACCCTTGTTGATTGTTAATCTTGCCAGCACTTGGATGACGGTTCCCAATAATGATATCAATTAACGTTGATTTCCCTGCGCCATTCGGTCCAATTAATGCTGTACATTGCCCTTCATACAGTTGAAAAGACACATCATCCAATACCTTTTTCTCACCATATACTTTCATCACATTTTGAATGTCAATCATCCGCTTCACCCGCTTCCTTGTTGTTACAAACAGTGTATATCGGATAAGCCTTTCATCGTAGTCGCATTTGTCATGAATGTCATGTGACAAATGTCATAAAGTCGTTTATAAAAATAATTGTCGTTTTCTTAGCAAGGTGCTATAGTAACATCAAAAACAGAACCGAGGCGCAAAAATGTCTTTCTTTAAACAACCTATTCGTTTATATATGAGTTTGTTTTTTGCAACTACATTGCTAGGAACCCTTTTGTTATCACTCCCTTTTACAGGACGCAAACCCATTGCTTTAATTGACGCTATGTATATCGCAACAAGTGCATTTACCGTGACAGGTTTGTCCACCGTAGACGTCTCTTCACAATTCAACATTTGGGGTGACATCGTCATTATGCTCCTTATACAAATCGGCGGTATGGGCATTGTCACCGTCTCTATGCTGTTATTACTAATGACCCAACGTCGTATTAGTTATACCAATAATGAACTGTTAAAATTTCAATTTAATATCGAACATCTCGGTGCATTTCATCATTTACTTGCACTCGTTTTTTATTTCACAGTAATTTTCGAAACACTCGGCACCATTTTGTTAGCTTTTGAATTTGTACCGACATTTGGCTGGTCTAAAGGGCTGTTCATCAGTATGTTCACTGCTGTTTCTGCATTTAATAACGCTGGCTTTTCACTTTTCCCAGACAACTTAATGCATTACGTCAATCATCCAGCTGTGAATATCGTTGTGGCATTTTTAATTATTATGGGCGGTATTGGTTATGTCGTATTGTATGATCTCATCACAACACGAAGACTTAAAAAACTGCAATTACACAGCAAAGTCACACTCATTATGACCGCATTGCTATTAATTGGCGGCACCATTTTTTATTTTGTATTAGAAAGTCAACATTCGTTAAAAGGGATGCCCATGGGCAATCAGTGGCTCGCTGCATTCTTTCAAGCGACCAGCGCAAGAACAGCCGGTTTTAACACAGTGGATATGCACCTGTTATCACCGAGCGCTATGATATTGATGATGTGTCTTATGTTTATCGGAGCAGGCCCTATTAGTGCAGCCGGCGGTATTAAAGTCACAACATTTGCCGTCGTTATCTTATTTATTATCAACACGTTACGCGGTAATGACTATATACGATTGCTTAATCACTCCATTGATATGAAACAAGCACATAAAGCCCTAGCAATTACGTTATCGGCAATTGGTTTTGTCATTACGATTATTTTCAGTTTTAGTATTGCAGAACCGCACTTGTCACTACCAGATATTGCTTTTGAAGTTTTTTCAGCGTTTGGTACCGTTGGGCTATCAACAGGTATCTCCGCAAGTTATGGTACTATCGGCAAAATCTTAATTATTGTCACAATGATTGTCGGAAAAATGGGTGTACTGACGTTGCTGACAGTTTTTCAAAAACAGTCAACAGCACGCGCACGTTATCATTACGCAAAAGGACAATTATTTTTGTAGACATCAAAAAACGACCACAATCACTTCATAGCACGACACTATGAATGTTGTGGTCGTTTTAATATATGTTTACGACTCTAGTCTTTCATCACGTCCATATTGATATGGAATATTTAGATTTTCTCTTAACGTCTCCCCTTCATAATCTTCATGGAACACGCCACGTTCTTGCAAAATAGGTACCACTTCATCGACAAAACGTTGGAAGTCCACTTCATAAGTGTCAGGCATTATCCAAAAGCCATCTGCAGCACCTGCTTCAAACCATTCTGTTAGGTGATCAGCTGTCGCTTTAGCATCACCAACCGCCGCCGGGTGATAATCAATTACTGAATGGTATACTAAATCTCTTAACGTCCATCCTTCATAAGCAAGTTTTAACACATTGTCAATACGTGGATCACTATATGGTGTGACAACAACACGATCTAGAATTTCTTTGTTAATCGGTTGATCAATATCTTGTGGCCCAAAGCGTGTATTTAAAGCATAGCCAATATGTGCAATACGTTGTCTAAATGTTTTTTCATCAATGAATTTCGCATGTCTATCTAACGCCTCACGCTTATTATCACCTATCAATGGCATGAGTCCTGCGATAAATTTAATTTCATCAGGATCACGTCCATTGTCAACTGCTGCTTGACGTAATGCTTGGCGCATCGCTTGCCCTTGTTCAATCGTCCAAACTTCACCAATAAAGACATTCGCATAACGTCCTGCAAACGCAATACTGTTAGATGATCCGCCTGCATGAACAATCACTGGTTGTCCTTGTGGTGATGGCGGAATTGGTAACGTACCTATCGATTCGTTATATTTCCCTTTTAATGAAACCGTGCGTACTTTTTCATAATCTGCAAAAATGCCAGAGTCTTTATCTGCTTGTAACGCATCTTTATCCCACACTGACCATAACTCTTGAACAAACTCTACAAACTCATATGCTTCTTCATAGCGTTCTTTACTACTACCGACAGATGCACCAAAAGCATTGGCACTCACTTCATTCGCCCCTGTTACAGCGTTCCAACCTACACGGCCATTACTCACCGCATCCAAAGTTTTAAATTCACGTGCCACGTCATATACATTATTCCATGAAGTTGCCTTCGTTATCGCTAAACCTAGGTGCTTTGTATGACTTGCGACAATTCCCGACATAATGATTGGATCTAACACCATCGCTCGCAATTCATCCGATGTCGCCGGCTTAATTGCAGGAAAGTCGCCAAAAAACATAAATTGAAACTTCCCTTTTTCCGCTAATTGTGCAGCACGAATATCTTCGTTAATATCTGGATAGTTTTTAGCCGATTCTACATTTTCAGTCCATGCTTTTGAATTGGCGCCATAAGGTCCTAATAACAGGCCAAGCACCATTTGTTTTTCTTTATTTTTTGCCATGATACGATTCTCCTTTTTTCAATCTCAGTATAATTAATATACGAGAACCGATATACGAAAACAATGGTTAGTTATTATTGAAATGTCCTATGTTTAACATTTGGAAGTTGAATGTCCTATAACTCGCCAAAAAATTGAATTTTACTAAACACAAAAAAGCTAGAGCGCACCATTCAATGCAACCCTAGCTCATCATTTATATAGTTAAAGGGAGACTATCCGAAAAATCCTGAAATAAAATCAATACCTTGTGCTACAATGTTCGCAATACCTGTTCCCATTGATAGCCAATCTTGATCTAACCCTGCTTGTACTGTGTCCTTAATTGCGTTGATAATTTCTGACATGTTGCGATACACTCCTTAAGTAAGATTATTTCAAAACCAAATCATTATGTATGATGACTTCGTTTTGTTAACTACACTATAGCTTATATTGTTGGTGGTATGTGGAATCGTTCTTAACTCATCATATTCCATGCCTAACTGTATTTTTAACAGACAATTTCTGACAGTTACGTTGCCTATCTGTATTAGAAAATAAAACATTCCCGAGAAAATCTTAATATTTTTTGTAATTATCGACATTTAGGCGTGCCTAACTGTCAAAGATGGTCACATTTTTAACAGTTATGAAGTCAAAATGATGTGTTACGCAAAAACGCCCAAATAATAACGAACGTCCGTTAAACTATCTACAATAAACAAAGAGGATGTTGTTACTATAAAAATGAGGAAGAAGGTTTTTTATATGAATTTTTGTAAAAAGTTTATTCTAGCATTTTCAATTGTTTTAGTATCATTTACAGTATCAGCACCATTAGATATTAATTTTAAGACAATAGCAACAGCCCAATCAGACGTTTATCCTGTAACAGATTCAAACCAATCACCGCATAACATTGTGGGGAAAATATTATATAATAATGGGACTTCTGGTACAGGATTTGTTATAGGTGATAATACAATCCTAACAAATAGACATGTTGCCAAACATTTAAAAGATGGTAAAAAAGCTGTTTTCTTCTTAGGCTTAAATGAAAAAAGTGTTGGTAAAAAGTTGTTAGGTAGATACAATATAGTGTCTGCTGTATATGCTCCTAACAAAGATGACGACGTAGCAATTTTGAAAGTTAGTCCGCAACAAGGTAGTTTACCGCTGAATAAAGTAGTTACACCAGCTACTATTGTTAATGCTAATTACATTGACGAACAATGGATGAAGACTGATGAAAACCAAATGCATATTGCGGGGTACCCAAGAGACAAAGATTTCCATATAATGTGGAGAGCAGATGGTAAGTTATTAAAATATGCGTTTAATAATAATCGTATTTATGTTGCAGATATTTCTTCTTCACCAGGAGCTTCTGGTTCGCCTTTATTCAACAAAAATAATGAGGTTGTCGGTGTGAACAGCAGTAGTTATGGACCACCAACTAATCATAGTGGTGGCATCTTATTTAAAGATGATTTGTATAGTTTTATAATGAATAATAAAAGTTAAATTATAATCGAGTAGGAGAATAGCCATTAGTTGACTATTCGTCCTCTCACGTCACCAAGCACACGGACCCGTACTTGATGGCTCAATATCTTGCGTAAGCCAACTCTGCAAGTTCGACTAAGTCATTAGTTCCCACTTGTAGAGTTGTTTTGTTGTAATGGCTCGGCGAACTTCTTGGGTTTTAGAGCGTCGCCAATATTTCTCACATGATTGTGCCGCGCTCATTGTACTTTGTTTATCGAGTCCATATTTGCATAACATCTTGTATGGCCTATGCTGACTTCTCATCATTTGTTGTTACTATGACTTACATCGCTGCTGAGAGCTCCTCGGGTAAGAGTAACCACTTTCCACTCACACCACAGCATCATTTACTATATAGAACTCGGGTAGTATTGGACTTTAGCTTGTCTTGCAGTAAAAACAAGCATAAATATAATGACGAATTTTATCGCGTAAAGTAGTCTATCCATCATAATCCCCCTTATTGTAGTCCTCTGGTTGAGAGTTTAATACTGTTTATTCACTATACAATACATGATTTTATGAATGCACTGCAAAAATATCCTTAACACACTATATTTCATGCCAAACTGTTATATCAGATACACTATTTAACCGTTACGCTGCCTATCTGTATTAGAAAATAAAACATTAATGAGAAAATCTTGATATTATTTTGTAATTATCGACACTTAGGCGTTCCCAACTGTCAAAGGTAATTGCGTTTTTAACAGTTATGAAGTCAAAATGATGTGTTGCGCAAAAACGCCCAAATGATAGCAAACATTCGTTAAACTATAACTACAATAAACAAAGAGGAGGTTGTTACCATGACTTGGGCTAGTATCATTCTTGGTATTGTAAAATTAATCAAAGGGTTAGTAGACACATTCGCAAAATAATTATTGAACATTTACATAACACTGAGACATAGTTATCGTGTCTTGGTGTTTTTTTGTATTTTAAAAACCGTACACTATTATAAAATGTACGGTAGTCTATCTTTCTCATATTATTGATGTTGTTGTGCCATTTTTTCATAATCTGTGTCGTGTAACATCCAACACATACCCATTTTACCACCCCCAAATTGATCCTCAAAAGGCAGTTCGATTGTAATACTGTCATGATCATTCATACGGTCATACAAAACTTCAATTTCTTGTGCATCCGCTTCATTTGCAACGTCGTAATCTAACATCAAAGAAATCGCGCCATTCAGTTGATCTGTTTTACCGAATGAATCAGAAGCATATAATTTTGTACCACCAATAAAAAACTCAGCATGCATTGTCGCCGATTCTGCTTGATTCTCATCCAAACCAAAATAACCTGCTTGTTCTTTAGACACTGACAAACGTGATACATCAGTTGCCACAAAAACTTCTTCATAGTATGCTAATGCTTCTTTTGTACTTTCAAATGATAAATATTTGTCATGCGAATTAATTCTCCTTAATTTGTGTCCATAAAACTGTAATGTATTTTAAAAGTAATTGATACACTTGAAGTCTAAAAATTCAATTGGGGACTTCAGCATAAAATACAACATTTAACAAAACTTAACGAAATACAACAAAAACCGTTACATCAACGTGTATGTTCACGAGATATAACGGCTTTTTAACGAAAATAACTATATAACGTCCTGGGAGGGATTCGAACCCCCGACCGATGGCTTAGAAGGCCATTGCTCTATCCAGCTGAGCTACCAGGACTTTTTAACACAAAGCTAATTATAACTAATTATCATCAATAAATCAATATCACGCTTTGAAAATTTATTTCCTTTTGACCTAAATAAAGAAATTTTACATCGTTTTAATTGTATGATAGCTATCAGAATTGAATTTTTCATGAAGTCCCCAAAACGTTCCCGAAATAAGTTTTTTCAAATAAAATACCACACATGTTTAAGTGTAGTATGATAGGCAACCGGCGTAACAATGATTGCATTTATTAAGTTTAACTATAAATGAGTAGAAAAAAGGGGGCTGGGACATAATTCGTTCTAAGCCTCTTTTGTAAAAAGAGGTTGGGACAAAAGCGCTTAGGATTTGAGCAGAACCGAACGATGAGCAAAA
>NZ_PPRF01000120.1:29714-36876 GCF_002902145.1 Staphylococcus rostri
AATTCCAAATCTCTATTAACAACGATAGGAACTACAAAGGCAAAGCGTGGTATAAGATTTGCCTTTTAATATACTATGAGATTTAGCTTTGTAACCACCAGCGATAGATGAAGACAATACTAAATTTATTTTATTATAGTGTAAAAACAAAACTAACAGCAAATTTTAAGTAAATCAATTGTATAATTGGTAGTTAAATACTATTGCAATTCACAGTGTAACAGTGTAAAAATAGTGTTAAAAATTATCTATACATTTTTATGGAGTTAAATATAATAAATGTAAACGCGTACATCTTAAGGTGTAACAATTTATAAATAGCTTGGCGGGAATGAAGATGATTGAATTAAAAAATATTTGTAAAACATATCGAGAAGGTAATGTAGAAACTCAAGTATTAAAGGCCATTACACTCACTGTTGACTCAGGGTCATATATTTCGATCATGGGAACATCTGGTTGTGGTAAATCTACGCTGATGAACATCATAGGATTGTTAGATAGTGATTTCAAAGGTGACTATCAGCTGAAAGGCGAGTCAGTTTTAAGGTTAGATGAACAAACGTTGGCTTCCTATCGAAATAAGTATATTGGGTTCATTTTCCAAAATTTCAATTTAATAGATGAATATACAGTACGTGAAAATATCTTATTACCATTTCTTTATTCAGAGCAACCCCATGACGAATCTTATATTAACAATCTTATTAAGAAGTTAGGGTTAGAAGATTACATGGACACGTATCCATGTAATCTTTCAGGTGGACAAAAACAGCGTGTAGCAATTATTAGAGCAATGGCCCATAAACCTAAATTTTTGATTGCGGATGAGCCAACAGGCGCTTTAGATGAAATAAGCAGAAATGAAATTTTAAGAATATTGAAAAATCTAAATCGAGATGGTACGACAATAATTGTCGTGACACATGACATATTTGTTGCTCGTTTTAGCGATACAATATACGAAATGCAAAATGGCCAGTTGATATTAAAGGGAGATCATAGTAATGAAATATAAAAAACTCACTGTTGATGCATTAAAATTGTTGTTTAGAAACAAGCGTCAGAGTATCTTAACAGCGTTAGCTATCGCAATTTCGACATTTGTTGTACTAATAGTATTATCGAGTTCCTTTTATACAACGTCTTCCTTAAATGATGACTTAAAAGTAGATGAAGAAGTGATGACATTAACCTATACACCTGAAAATATGTTAGATGTTGCTGGTTTTACAACATCAGATAAACAACTCGTTGAAAAAGAATTAGGGCAACAAGTAACTTTAAAGTCTAGTTCTTATGGATTATATGCCACAGTTCATTATCAAAAAGGCAAACAAAACTTGAGTTTTCGAACGATTCAAGATTTGAAAAATAACGATATTGAGTTACCGTCATTATTAAAAGGGATGTCTCTAGAAAAAGTTGCGAATGATATTGCGATTAGTGACAAAGCTTTATCATCTCTAACACGTCAAACTGATGTAGAACAATATCTCGGTTCTGAACTTATGATTTCTGGAAAAGTATACAAAATTTGTTCTATCTATTATGGTTCTGAAGTTAATGAAATGTTGCCATCGCTTATTGTTTCTAAACAGACAAAAAATAAATTTTTAAATGGACAAATTTATTATGATGAAATGATACTATCCACAAATGATTTGAAAGATGTGAATAGCGCATTAGCTGTTTTGGATACACATGGTACACATCGTGAGAAAGGTAGCTATGCTTATGATGATAAAAAGCGACTTTATGAAGAAACAGAGGATCAAGCAACAACCATACTTAACTTTATTGCAGTACTTTCCAGTATTTCAATATTTGTTGCTGGATTTGGTGTGATGAATGCCATGTTGTCATCAGTAAGTGAACGTAGTAAAGAAATAGCGATTAGAAGAGCATTAGGTGCCAAAAAAGTAGATATTCACTTTGCCTATATGATGGAAGGCACAATATTATCAACAATAGGTGGAATTGTAGGTAGTTTCTCGGCGATTATTTTAGTTCTGTTAATGAATCTTACAGGACTAGCGGCTAAATTATCTGTTGAACAAGTAATGATTACATTGGGGGCAACGATTGTATTTGGTATTTTGTTTAGTATCATTCCAGCTATGGTTGCATCAAATAAAAATGTAGTAGATGGTTTGCGATGATAGAGAACATCAAATTAAATAAATTTGAAATACTTATCATGCTATTAGCCACAGCGTTTTTGCCACTATTGTCTTTAATGATAGGGGATGCTGTTACATCTCTGTTATTTGAAAGAGTAGATTTATTAGGAATGATGTTTGCTGAGAGATTGTTATTTGCATTGGTTGCTCTTCTTATTTTGAATATATATTTGAAAATAAGATTTATAGATATAAAAGTTGAACAAGTAATATCTATAAGACAATTAATTAAATATTCTCTTATGATAATAGTAATCTCTTACTTAGTCTATAAATTTCTAGCAACTAATCAGATTTATGTATATATATTGGCATACATTAGTTTAAACTTTTTGATTGCATGGGAAGAAGAATTGGTATACAGATTGATGGTTCCTAAAATAATCGAAAAGTTGTTTAATAACATCTTGATTATATGCTTGATTCAAAGTTTAATTTTTAGCTTTATTGGGCATCCTGAACAAACTTTTTTTGATAATTTGGTCTATCGTTTCCCACTAGGAATACTACTTTATTATATGAAACAAAAAACAGGTAAAATTTTCTTACCTACTTTAGCACACGCAATTTGGAATATTATTTTAAGTTATACGTAAAGGAGAACATATGAAACTCACAAAGCTAGAATTAATTATGATTTTAATATTAGTCGCTGAATTGACAGTATGTCTCATTATAATGGAACATTTAACAATATTTCAGTATATGATATTTGTTCAAATTATACCATCATTTATAGCAGCTATCGTTATTGGCAAAGTGTCAGCACGCAGTAAATATAAATGGTTATTAATTCCATTGTATTCAATTATTTTTGTAATAGTTATAATTTCAATATTACAAATCACACCCATATCTACAATAGAAAATAACACAGTTCAATCTAAGACCTCAGTTATTTTATTTAACAGAAATATGAAGTTTAGTACATATTTAGGTTTGTTTTTCCAAGAATTTTTATTGAGCGCATTTATTTCATTGATAATAGGTGTATTCAAGAAAATAAAGGGAGGCAAATTTTAAATATAAATTATCAAAATTAAGGAGGTGTTACTAATGTTTGATTTATTCAACAAATTAACAACTAGTTGGTTCTGGGGCTTTTATACTCGTACAACATATCGTAAAAATGGTAGACGAAAAGCTTAATTATTATAGCTAAACCATTTTATGATGTGATTATATGAAGTATAGTAGCTATAAATTTTTGAGTGCAAATCTTTATACTCAAAAATTTCAGCTATTGCCGATTAATAAGCATACAACTCACGTGATGAGCGGTATGCTTATTTTATCTTTAAGACACTTGTAATTCAAAAAGGCAACGGCTATTCTACGTTATGTAGTGCCGTTGCCTTTTAATATGCTATGAAATTTTGCGTCGTAACCACCAGCGATAAACGAAGGCGCTGATGAGACCAAAGATTGTCATCATGAGATAGATTCGCCAATACGGCAATTCGTAATGGATAACTGCCTTGTGTTCGCCTTTGTTAACTGGAATAACGGATTGGATGCCATTGCCTTGTAAAACAGGTCTTTCCTTACCATCCACTTCAGCTTTTAAGCCATCTCGATATGGGATTGGTAGTACAAGGTATGACTTTTTCGTTGGTTTCATGTCAACACGTAAATCTTGTCTTGTTTTTTTGACTTTAACAGGTGTCACATCACGCGTTGCTTTTTGAAGTGTTGAATAATCCTCACCATAAATATGTTTGATACTGACACGATATGTGCCTTTTTTCAGTTTCAGTTGCATCGGTTCATTGGCAGGCACACGTACTGTAATCGGTGTGACAAAGCGTTTATATTTGTATGTGAGTCCAGTACGACGCTGATGGAAGTCATCTACTTTCAAATAATGTCGTTGATTCGGTGACAATAACTCAACATCCATTTCTAAATAATAATCTTTATAACGATCATTGCGAGGCATTGAAATATCTAAGCCACCCAAGTTTTTGTTGACTTTCAATTTGTTACCTTTTTGTTGCGCGTCACGTGGTGTGATTGTCGCTGTTTTAAGTAGGTCTGGATTGGATTTAAAAGATGTATTACCTTTTTGATCCTCTAGTACAACCCCTTGTAACATCGCATGTTCACGATCAAGTGGCGATTTCAAATCTGCTGCATTATACACTTTAGATGTAAGGTGTGCGGCAGGGTAGTCAATCATATTACGACTATGTGACCACGTTCTGTCACTTTCTTTAATTTGTTGTTCACGTTTCATACCATATGGAATGGATGGATCACTACCTTTTTTAATACGGTCAGAAACACCCCATAACGCATACATATTGGCACGATTTCCAAGCAAACGATACGTACTATTACTGTCGAATTCCATATTAATCTGCATAAGGTTATCATAGTAGTCTAAGATCGCGCCATCAAAAATACTAGAGTACAGTGCAACACCATTGAAGTGATATATCATACTGGAATTAATCGCATACGTACTCATATAATCAATACGTTCTAACGGTTTTTGACGCTCTGTAATCTCATCAATTGTTTGTTGAAGGAGATGACTATGATACTTTGGTGCGTGCAATGTAGACGTATCCGTTTCGTGTTTTAACATATTATTTGAATGATAATTGAGCAGTAACACGAATTGTTGAAAGACAAACAGCGCAACAATGAGATATGTGATCCGTTGTGTTAATCTCTTTTGACGATAGATGTACAATGCAGCAATACCTAAAATAAGGATACTGACAAACATCCACCACATGCGACCCGAAGATATGACAATTGTAGCCAGTGCTAACGGAATGAGTGGTAGGAGTGATACTAAATAATCACGCCATGTTTGCTCAGTCAAATGTTTCAACCACATGGCCATCAATACACTTGTTGATAAGACGAGTAAGTAACCCCAACGTCTTTGCGGATACGAGAAACCATTAAAAGCACTATCGAAATACGGTGTAAGTGCACCAAAGAGTAAAATCCATGTAAAAATGGCAAATAAACGATAATAATAGTGACGGTACAATTTAAATGAAAATAGCGCTACGAGTGCGATAAATGTAATCGTAAAATAAAAACCATTCGAGAAAATATGATATTTAGATGTGAAATCTATTAATGGTGATACTTCATATTCACTTAGTTTACGGTCATTATTTAAAAATGAACGGACACCGGTAATAAAACCAAATGAAGCGATACAGAAACTAATGAGCACTGCAGGAACAAGTAGCCATAGTTTTTTCCAACGCGTCACAATATCATCTTGATGTGCGTAAATCATACGATAAATCAAATATGCACCTAATGTGAGTGTTTGATAGTAACTAAAATAAAAGTTAGAAAACAACGTCAGTGCAATCGCAATAATAAATAAACCGATTTTACGTGTTTTGAAGAAACGCTCCATCCCCCAAATAGAAAGTGGCAGGAATAGTAAAATATCTCCAAAGAATGACCACGTAAAGTTGAAATAATAAAATACTGTTGACGTACTATACAACATCGCACCTAGAAAACGGTATGGATTTTTAATATCAAACATTTTAAACATGCCATATGTCGCTAAGAATGTAATGACGCATTTAAAGTAGGCCACAATCATTTGATTTGCTGGCCAAAAGTCAATTGTAGATGGATTAATATGGCTGAATGTTTGAAGTAACTTAATACATAGGAAGTTAACATACATAATAGGGGAGGTTGTGTAGTAATAAGATAGGTCTGTGAAGTAATCCCCACCTAATCCTAAGGCAACATCATAATAGGATGATAGGTTAGACATGCGATCATATAGGAACATTTGGAACGGCATCATTTGTTTGAAACCGTCCCCAGCTCCACTATAAATCACACCGTGTGCAAAATAGCGATAAAACACTGGAACATATACTATTGCGCCTACTAAAAAAGCAACACACAGTAATTTGAACCATTTAGGGGAGGGATAATGCTTTTTCAATGTCATTCACTCTTTCTTCGTTCAATTGAAACTTATATGTGTTTCGTTAAAATATACTTTGAAAGTACATAGGTGATTGGTATTGTAACGACAAGTCCAACAAAAGGTGCGATTGATTTGTTGAAGTGTAGAAAATCTACAAACAAATAGATAAGCAGTGTTTGAACACCCATATTAACGACTTGTGTTAATGGAAACGCTAAAAATTTCTTGAGTGTCGGCTTTACTTTATATACAAAGTAACAGTTCAAATAATATGAGATAACAAATGCGACAACAAAGCCAACAAGATGACTGATTAAATATTGTACATGAAATAAATGTAATAAAATCAAATAGACAACGTAATAGTTAACGGTATTTAAACCACCAACAATAATAAATCGGATAATTTCATAAAGACGATCAGATTGCATCATCAATAGTCCTACTTTCTTTTAATATTCAATGTGTAAGGTTGCGAGATGAATTAAGAAAACAACCTACTACTGATAAAATATAACACAAATCATGTGAAAAAGCGTCGATTATTAATACTAAACAAGATTAAATGTTGTTGTAAACGTTTTAAAAGATATCTTACGCAATTTGGGTCACGGGTATGAATTAGATTATGGCACACAAGAAGCATCGTGTGAAAAGATTGAACGCATTTTTCAAAAAGTAGCGGGACGTCGTGTTATTATCTTTTGTACGAATCGTGAAGCATTTAAAAGTCGATTATAAACAATAAAACAACGTATAACATGATAAATGGTAAATCTTGTTATACGTTATTTTTGTTATATAACGGGATCTTTTTGATTAATGCAATTCCTGTCCCATTCTTAACCAGCGACGATAGATAAAGGTTAAGATACTACCTAACAGCGTCAGCACAAGGTAAAAGCGCCAATGTGGCAATTCATAATGAATGACGGCCTTGTGTTCTTCTTTGTTGACAGGGGCTGGGACATAATTCGTTCTAAGCCTCTTTTGTAAAAAGCCCTGATTAGATGTTAAAAAACATTTAATCAGGGCTTTGTCATGGATATTA
>NZ_PPRF01000120.1:36886-37042 GCF_002902145.1 Staphylococcus rostri
GTCATGGATATTAGTTAAAAAAATAAAGCACTTCCCGTATAATTATTAATAACCACAAAAATAAAAAATCGGGGGTGCTTTATATGTATAAAGAGTATAACATTTTTCAACTAACACTGCCAATCGAAACTGAATTTTCTTTTCCAGATAATGATA
>NZ_PPRF01000121.1:0-20312 GCF_002902145.1 Staphylococcus rostri
CCCATAAATGTCTAATCCTTTCTATAAGGTAGTTATATTATATAATCAGCCCTAAATTAATTATAATCAGAAAATTAGTAATTTTGCAACGTGATTTTCATTTGCTTTCTTTACGTTTTGATTGAATAATAAAATATTGCAAATCAAAATAGCATTTGATTGCGTATAATCATTAATGGTATGATAATGTATCTATCTTTTATATTTGACTATGCTTTATTTACATAATCACCAATTTTTTAGTCAATATCGAAATGTTGTAGTATTTAACTTTTATCTTGAGGTGTCCATACATGCAGTTGGATTATAAAATTACACAAGCTAAAAAAGGCGCATGGCTTAGCATTATTACATATACATTTTTGACATTTCTTAAAGTTTTTTATGGCTGGATTGCCGATAGTCGTGGTTTGATGGCAGACGGCATTAATAACGCTACCGATGTCATTAGCTCTATCGCAATTTTAATCGCCCTACATATTTCCATGAAACCTGTCGATAACAACCACCCTTATGGTCATTATCGCTCTGAGTTCATTGCTGCATTAATCGCATCTTTCATTATGTTTGCGGTGAGTATTCAAGTCATTGTGACCGGTGTACAGCATTTTTATCAAGGTCAGTTTCATCAACCTAGTCAGTCAGCTGTAGTCGTTGGTTTAATCTCAAGTTTCATTATGTTTGCTGTCTTTCTTTATAATCGTCGCTTGGCACATAAAGTGAAAAGTAGTGCGCTAAAAGCAGCAAGTTATGATAATCTTTCTGACGCACTCGTATCATTAGGGACTGTCATTGGTATCATCGGTGTGTATTTAGGTGTTCCGATGTTAGATACCTTAGCCGCAATTGTTATCGGCTTATTAATTATGAAAACAAGCATAGATATTTTTAAAGAAACGGCGATTACATTAACAGATGGTTATGATGAGGAAGAATTATCATATATTCATGAATGTATTGCCTCTATTCCTGATATTCGTGAAATTAGAGATATTAAAGCGCGCAGTCATGGAATGATTTCATTTATTGATGTAACCATTGCTGTTAATCCGCATTTAACAGTTGTTGAAAGTCATGAGATTTCTGATCAAGTAGAATCAAAATTAAAGGAAAACATAGGCGAAGTTGAAACTATCGTCCATATTGAACCTTATGGACCACTTATGAATGACAGCCACCCTCATAGCTAAATATTGAACCAAAAATCCCTGAACCTATACGTATCACAACGTCTAGATTCAGGGATTTCTTTCATATTATATTAAATGATTAGACATCGCATACAAGGCGGCCTGCGTGCGATCTGTCACTTCAAGTTTCGCTAAAATATGACTGACATGCGTTTTAATCGTTTTTTCCGATACAAAGAGTGTGTCCGCAATCTCCTTGTTTGTTTTACCTTTCGCCATTTCCTTTAAAACTTCTGTTTCACGTTTGGATAATTTATTTTGATTGTGTGGCTTATTATTCACAACTTCCATCACTTGCTGCGCCTCTTTATGAATCACTGTTTGACCATCCAATACACGCTGTATCGACTCAATCAGACGTTCAGGTTCAACATCTTTCATTTCATAGCCGTCAGCACCTTCATGCATAGCTGAAATTACGTGTTCTTCATCAACGTAACTCGTTAGTACTAAGATTTTTAACGCGGCGTGATGTCGCTTTAAATGTTGTATGAGTGTAATCCCATTCATTTCCGGCATAACTAAGTCGACGAGCACGAGCTCAGGGGTACATTCTCCTTCTACCAATGCGTCTAATAATGCCTGCCCCGTACTGAAACTTCCAACAACCTCCATCGATTCTCTCGTAGACAGCAAAAATTCAAGGCCTTGTCTCACAATATAATGATCATCTACAATTGCAACTTTCGCCATTTATACATTCCCCCAATTTTCATGTGTATAAGGGACTTGAATATGTATACGTGTCCCAGCCTTTGTATCTAACATCATCGTACCGTTTAATAATTTTACACGCTGTTTTATATTTAATAAACCATGGCTCGCGCGCACATCAATTGCTTGTGGATCAAATCCAACACCATTATCACGAATTTCCAGCTCAAACTTTTCGTCATCTTGAGAGAACACCACAAATATCTCATCAGTGCCTGCATGCTTTTTCGTATTATTCATCGCTTCTTGTATAATGCGATAGACATTCGTTTCAATTTTGTTTTCTAGGTCAATAAGCCCCGAAATGGATACATGCACTTGAATATCAATTAATGCCGCATATTGTTTTAATGCGTGGACTAACCCTTTTTCCAATCCCACTGGCTTTAGTTGCCAAATAAGCGCACGCATTTCATTTACCGCATTCTGGCTCGTCACTTCAATTTGTGAAAAAGCACGTTTAGACACATCATCTTGTGCCATTTGTCCCGCTGCATGGGCTGTTAACTTCAATGAAAACAACATTTGGTTCACGGAGTCATGCAAGTCACGTGCTAAACGATTGCGTTCATTAATTCTTGCCGCTTCCTTTTCTTGATTTGTCAGCTCAATCCGTTTAATCGCCGAGCCAATTTGAAAGGCTACGGACTCCAACAATTCAAGATCTTCATCACTATAATGTTGTGTATGTGGTGTCGCAACATTTAACAAACCAAACTGTTCAGTCCCTGACTTTAACGGCACGGTCGCATGATGCGTAATATCTTCAGTTTCTGACGCAAATTCACGACTTGCCAAATTAATCCGTGAACAGCTAATAATATTGGAGGCTTTTGTCAACTTCTTATTGTGATAGGATTGAACACACCAACAAGTTCCTTCTGTCATATACTTACAATGATCGTTCATCAACGCTTGAGGCAGACTACGATGCGCCGCTAACGAATGTGCACCTGTCTCATCAATAAAGAAAATCCAACCTGTTGTAAAATCACTGCCTTCTATCAAATAATCTAAGGCACCATCCATCATCGACTGAAGTTCCGTTTCTTCATTCAAAAATTCAGCAATTTCTTTTAATAATGCTAATCTTGTGGGTTTCTCCATTTATACATCTCCCCTATCGTCATCACTTACATTATACATATTCTCAATTATTGTGAAAAATATATGGACTGGTCACAGTACGCCTTGTTTTGTGGTATGATAGAAAGACTTAAGGAGGCTATTATGAAGATTTTTATCCCTCAACAATTTGATAACATGACATTAAGAGCCATGTTTCAAGCTTTAAAATTACCCAAAAAAGAATTACATCAACTCAATATGTCTAAAGAAATTACGATTAACGGTGACGCTGGAACATTAAATTCGACCGTGCATACGGGTGATAAAGTTGAATTACCTGCATCAGATGCAAAAAGTCAATATTTACCGAGCTATCGTTATGCAAATATTGTATATGAAGATGATTACCTTGCGATTGTATTGAAACCTAAAGGTGTTAAGACCCACCCGAATGATTTGAAAGAAAGTAATACATTGATGAATCATGTGATTTATACTTTAGATTGTCCTTATGTCGAGCCGATTCATCGCCTTGACCAAGAAACGGTAGGCTTGCTGATTGTAGCGAAAAATCCACTTGTTAAAAAGATTTTAGACCGTATGTTGGAAGATAACGACATTCATCGTATTTATCGTGCGCAAGTCAAAAGTCTATTACCAATTAAGCCGCAAACAATTGATATGCCGATTGGTAAAGACAAGTTTCACCCGAATAAACGCCGTGTATCGCCAACAGGCCAACGTGCAGTCACACATATCATCAAATCAGAAATGATCAAAGAGGGTGTGTGTCAGCTTTACGTTAAGCTCGATACAGGACGTACGCACCAAATTCGTGTGCACCTTGCTGAGATTGGCCACCCTGTTCTTGGTGATCCACTGTACAGTGACGCAACGTTACGCCAATTAAAATTGGAAAGTTATCAAATTGAATTTGTACATCCTTTTACGCAAGAGACTGTTTCTGTGTCATTAGATGATGTAGAATAAACAAAAAAGTTCGCCTATGTCTTAACCGACATACGCGAACTTTTTTGTTATTTATCGTTTGAGTTTGTTGCGAAACCGACGCACCCAGCTAGATGATGCACGTACAGGTTGTCCCGCTTCAACAATATTATCTTTTTTTAATTGAATGCCGAATTCCATCGCTTCATTCATTAAATATTCTTGTGCGTTTAGTGGCGCTAAATCATTTTCAACATAATGATAGACACCATAACGATCTTGATAACGGCCTTTTTGGTTGTCTGATAGTTGTAAATCCATATAATCTACAAGACGTTTCGCAATATCTTTATTCAATACTGGGAATAAAATCTCTACACGCTTAATCATATTACGTGTCATCATATCTGCAGATGATAGATAAATGCGTGCGTCACCGTTATTATGGAAATAGTAAATACGTGAATGTTCAAGTAAACGGCCAACGATACTCACTACTTCGATATTCTCACTCACGCCAGGAATTCCTGGTTTCAAGCAACAAATACCTCGAATAATCAATTGTACTTTCACACCCGCTTGTGATGCTTCAAACAACTTCATAATCAATGCTTTATCAGTTAATGAGTTCATTTTCATCATCATTTTACCATTACCATGCTTCTTATGACTTTCGATTTCTTCATCAATACGCTCGATAAATAAGTCACGAATTTCATATGGTGCAACGATTAATTCTTGATAATCTGGTTTAATTGAATAGCCACTTAAATAATTAAAGAAACTCATCGCATCTTGCGCGATTTTTTTATTTGTTGTGATGATACCCATATCTGTATAAAGTTTTGCTGTTTTATCGTTGTAGTTACCCGTACCTAAATGGACGAATGGAACTAGTTCACCATTGATACGCTTAACAACTAACGTAATCTTACTATGTGTTTTCAAATGCGTCATACCATACATAACATGGCATCCAGCTTCTTCCAACATACGTGCCCAATGCACATTGTTTTCTTCATCGAAACGTGCTTTCAACTCAACAAGTACTGTGACTTGCTTACCGTTTTCAGCAGCATTTTTAAGTGCTTCAATAATCGGCGAATCGCTACTTACACGATACAACGTTTGCTTGATAGCCATCGTATTTGGATCTTCAGACGCTTCTTTGATAAAGTCGACAATTGGATTAAATGACTCGTATGGATGATGGAAAAAGATATCTTGCTTCAATGCCAAATCGTAGACATTGTTATCGCCTAATGATTGTGGTACTTGTGGCGTATAACGTGGATATTTTAAGTCTTTGAGTTTGTTTGATAGATGGCCGACTAACTCAAACACCATCGTTAAATCGAGTGGTCCATCTGTATAATAGACGTCTTCAGGTGTAAGTTCTAATGTATCAATCAACCAATCCATTTCTAAGTCTTGTTGTCCACGATTATCAATTTCTAAGCGAACAGCCGCACCACTTTTTCGTTCTTTCAAAAAGCGTTCAATCTCGATGAGCAAGTCTTCCGCATCATCTTCATGAATCATTAAATCTGCATTACGCGTAATTCGAAATGTGTAAGTATTCAGAATTTCATAGCCTCTAAATAAATAGCCCATGAAATGCGAAATAATATCTTCAATCAAAATGATATAGTGTTTGTTACCATCATTAATTGTCGTAAAACGATCTAATAATGTTGGAATTTGTACGATTGCAGAATTTACTTCATTTCCTGTATCAATATCTACAAAAATATTTAATGTTTTGTTGTTCAATTTCGGAAATGGACGATATGCGTCAATACCTAGTGGCGTCAATGTCGGTAAAATTTCGTTTAAGAAGATAGTTTCTAAACGCTCTTTTAAAGCTTCGTCTAATTCATCTGGCTTTGTTAAATAGACATCATATTCTTTTAACTCTTCCATCAATTCATTAAAACGATGATATTGAAAAGCGACATTTTTACGATTCTTTCGTTCAATCGCTTGTAATTGTTCTGATGGTGTGAGTTGCGATTTATTTTCAGGTTTATCATAGCCCATCTTCACTTGGTCTTTTAAACCTGCAACACGTACCATGAAAAATTCATCTAAATTGGAACTACCGATTGCAATAAAGTTGAGTCGTTCTAACAACGGATTTGTCTTATCACACGCTTCTTGCAGCACTCGATAGTTGAAATCAAGCCAACTTACTTCTCGATTGTTGTAAAAGCTAGGGTCATTAATATCAATTTTTAAATTATTATTTGTCACTGTCTTCCTCCACCTCATTCTATATGCCTGATCATTACGTTGTGATACTAATTAAGACCTCCGTCAACGGTGAACGGGGCATCAACATAGCATATATGCGATTGTATGCCCCTATTTCAACGTCAATCTTTATTCTCTCGGCAGTCATTACATAATCACTTATCATTACACTTTAATATGCAAAAACTAATTTTTTATAAATTGAATGTTAAGTTTACCTTTCAATATCTTCTCAATGTGCTTTTTCTGACGATTTGATTGATAAATCTCAGCAATCGGTTCACCTTGGTAAAAGACATTTAACTGATATTGATCTGCATCACTTGTTAATTCAACTTGGTTTACCGTATTGGTATTTGAAATGTTGAGTGCATTGACGAATTTGATAATGCCTCCTAGCGCTTGAATATCACTGAGTTCATCATCTGAAAACCAATGCGTCTCACCGCTATATTGCTTTAATAACGACTTATTTTTAAAACTTGTGAGCAATGCAAGGCGCACGCGTTCTTTATGTGATAGGCCGTTAATGCTTGAGTTAGCAATAATGTAGTACGTATGTTGCGAACTTGAATCTGAATCGATAAACTTCCCTAAATAGTAGAGATAGGCAGCTTGTAAAAAGCGTTGTTTCACTGACTCATCAACTTTCAACTTACCTTGTGCTGAAAGTTGTTCTAAAAGTGCTTCAGCAAGCTTTTGGCGTTGTATCGCGCCAGATGGTTCAATTTTGTATTCGTTTGCCAAATGACGTAATGCGTCACTTTGAACATTTTCTTTTTTAAATTCTCCACGATGTGACTGCGCAACTTGGTGCATGATGAAGCCTTCACGAATCCCTTTGCGTGAGAAAGTAAACGATTGTGCTTGAATAATATCGTAAAGGACGTTAAAAACTACAACGGCCGGTACAATGATGTCCATGCGATCACGACTGAGTCCATCTAAATTGACTAGTTCGTCTCGTGAATAAGACTTTAGTGTCTCGTAGACTTCTGTCAAATCGTCATGAGACATTGTGTAACCATGGACACCTGCTATTGGATAATGACGTAACGCTTGATGGATACGTGCACAGTTACGTGCTGATCCCCCAATACCCACCAATGTGACCTTTTTATCCACAATCCAATCCGCTTTGCTAAAGGATTTTTTAAGAAACTTCTCCATTTTTTTGAGTGCATCTTTATCATTATGTTGTTTGCCATCAAAAAACATGCGCGTCAGCGTTACGACACCGAATGGGAAGCTAATGGCGTGCTTAATTTTTTTGTTTTTGAAGTACGTCAATTCCGTTGAGCCACCACCAATATCGACAGTGACACCGTCTTGAATATCAGTCGTATGTGTTACAGCGTATGAGCCGTAAAATGCTTCGTCTTCTTCAGGAATTAAAATAATGTCAATGCCTACTTCCTTTTTGACATGCTTGATAATCGCATCTCGGTTGTTAGATTGTCGAATCGCTGCTGTCGCAATTGGATACAGCGTAGTGACTTCAAATGCTTGCGCAACCTTCTTAAAGCTTTGTAATGCTGTGACTAATACTTTAATCCCATCTTCGTGCATGTTCCCATCATCGTCCAAGTATTGACTTAAACGTGCGGGTGTTTTGATATTTTGGATCTCGGTTAATCCTGTGTCATGATTGAACTCAAAAATAACAAGACGAATCGTGTTAGATCCAATATCTATTAAGCCGTTACGTTCCATACGTACGTGTTGCCTCCTCAATTATTTAGGATGAACCATGTCGGCTGGACGAATCCATGCTTCAAACTGTTCTTCTGTTAAATGACCAGATTGAATTGCCGCTTCTTTTAGTGTCAATCCTTCTCTATGTGCTTTTTTAGCAATTGATGCTGCATTTTCATAACCGATATGTGGGTTCAATGCTGTTACTAACATCAATGATTGGTTCAAGTAATTGTCAATGTGTGCCTCGATTGGTTCAATACCTACTGCACAATTTTCATTAAATGTATTCATACCATCTGCTAATAAATAAATAGATTGCAGTGTGTTATGAAGAATTACTGGTTTAAACACATTCAATTCAAAGTTACCTTGTGAGCTTGACACGCCGACAACCGTATCGTTACCCATCACTTGTACAGCTACCATTGTTAACATTTCACATTGTGTTGGGTTAACTTTACCTGGCATGATAGATGAGCCCGGCTCATTTTCAGGAATTGAAATTTCAGCTAAACCGGCACGAGGACCAGACGCCAACCATCTCACATCGTTCGCAATCTTCATTAAGTCCCCTGCAAGCGCTTTAAGACTACCGTGTAATTGAACAACTTCATCATGAGCCGTTAACGCATGGAATTTATTTGGTGAAGATACAAATGGATAGCCTGTATTTTTTGAAATATTTGCGGCTACTTTGTCACCAAATTCTGGATGCGCGTTGATACCCGTACCAACGGCTGTACCACCAATCGCTAAATTTAAAATGTGTTTTTTAGAATCTGCAAGTAATTGCTCACAAACATCTAACATATAGCGCCAACCACTGATTTCTTGACCAAGTGTAATCGGTGTTGCATCTTGTAAATGCGTACGTCCGATTTTAATAATGTCTTGATATGCTTGTTCTTTTTTATAGAAAGTGTCACGTAAACCTTTTAATGCCGGCACTAACTTTTGTTCAATTTCATGATAAATTGCAACGTGCATTGCTGTTGGGAATGTATCGTTAGAACTTTGCGACTTGTTGACATCATCGTTCGGATGAATCTTTTCGTCACTACCTTGTTCTGCTAAATATTCATTCGCAACAAAACTTACCACTTCATTGACGTTCATGTTACTTTGCGTACCACTACCCGTTTGCCATACAACTAATGGGAAGTGTTCATCTAGCTCTCCAGCTAAAATACGGTCACATGCGTAAACAATCGCATCTTTTTTCGCGTCGCTTAACTTGCCTAACTCATTGTTTGCAAGCGCTGCAGCACGTTTTAATTGTGCGAAACCATATACAACTTCGATTGGCATTTTTTCTTTACCAACTGGGAAGTTTTGCTTACTACGTTGTGTTTGCGCACCCCAATATTTATCTGCTGGTACTTCGATTTCTCCAAATGTATCATGTTCAATTCTTACTGACATATTACTCGACCCCTTTATTATTTATGTTTCATCTCTTCACTTAAATTATAGCATTAAACGAAATATTCATTCAATTACATCTCGTGTTTAATCAGTAAAAATCATACATATTTTTCTCACATTATCATACCCACTTATATAATAAAAAAACGCACAAGGTTGGGACAAAAGCGCTTAGGATTTGAGCAGAACCGAACGATGAGCAAAATTGCTTTTTTATTTTGCCGAAATCGTGGCAGTTCTGTCGAAAATCCTGCTTTTGGGACACCGTTTATCGGTTTCCCAGTGCTTAAAGTTATGTCCCAGCCTCATACGCTTCGAACTATTCATGCGTTTGATAACGTTGTTTTACTGCTTGTACAACGGCAATGGCTGTTAAAATGTATAAAATACCACCAATTACAACAGATAATGGACTCATTCGAACAAGAAGTGCCCATACACCATTGAGACTTGCGTAGAAATGATCTAAGTAAATATATAGACCAATTGTAATCGCAATACAGCATACTACGCTGATGATAATCCCTTTTTGATTGCTATGAATAAAAGTGTCCGGCGTCACCGTATCATCAACGAGTCCTTTAGATAGGTTCATTTGTAATTGAACGACTTTAAAAAGTACCGGCAAGTACAATGTCCCCACTGCTAATGGAAAGCCTTTAATAGAGAGTAAGTTTACAAGCGTTGAAACAATTAGTAACGGAACCCAGTATCGATATATTTTCATATTTGTCACCTAATTTTAGTTTGTAAAGTCCCCACTATTTTATCACATCCCACACACATTCACAGTGACAAAATTACAACCATTTATGCACTTTCTAGAAATCGCAAGTAAACAAAATAATTCCACATAGTTTGTTCGTTTGCACATAAAATAAAAGCTAGCGACTATGAATTCAGCCACTAACTTTTTTCGTGCATCACTTATTTGTTTGTGTCTCGATCACTACGAACTGTTTCTTCATGCGATTGATCATACTTTTCTTCGTCATTTTCTTCAGAGATTTGTTCCATCTCTTTGCCTAATTCAACAACTTCTTCAAAGCTGTCCACCATGCCATGTTCATTTTCTTGTTTATTCATGACATAACCTCCTTACTATTATGCAAAACGTGCTGTGAAATAAGCTCTTACATCTTCAGGTAAACCTTGCGCTGCCGCTTCATCTAAAACTACATTCACCATGCGATGTGATTTTAAGCTAGATGGCACAAACGTCGTATTACCATTTTCTGCATACAATTTACGTACAACTTCTGCTTTTTCGCTACCTGTTAAAACAAGCACCACTTCACGAGCTGTCAATACACCATCATTCATTGGAATACCGATGCTACCATCTGTACCAATTGTTACAACTTGCATTGTTAATTTGCCTTTATTTTCTTTTGTTTTAGCATGTCGTTTAATAAATGCTTCTACTTTTTCATCTTCAGGAATTTCATGAATTTGCTTTTCTGGCACACCTAATGCTTTATAAAATGCCGTCTTTTGGTCATAGTCTAAAATGTGAATTTGACTAAAATCAACTGGATTCTTTTCAACATTTTGCTTTAACGCTTCATCAACAGGTACACTGTCTTCTTTTAAATGAATACCCGCGATTGTTGTTGAATTATTGTTGAATTGTTTTCTTAAAATATCCGCCACAAACGTTGCAGCTGTCTCTTGATCTTTGAAAATTTTAAAGTTCATTGCCATCGTCGTCCACTCCTCAATTATGCTTACTTATTATCAATATTATTCACTACATACCCTGATTTAATTGTTGTTAAAACATCGATATTATCATTCAAAATAACAATATCTGCATCTTTACCTTCTGTCAAACTACCTTTATGCGACAAAATATTTAACGCCTTAGCTTGATTATAACTTGTTACACGCCATAAATCTTCTAATGATGCGTTCGTATATTTTAATAAATTACGCAAACCATCATTCATTTTTAAAATACTACCTGCCAGCGCACCACTTGCTAAACGCGCTTCCTTGCCTTTTACAATAACATTCTGACCACCTAAGTCATACTCACCATCTTGTAAGCCTTTCGCACGCATCGCATCTGTAATTAAATAAAAGGCGTGATTTCCTTTCATACGATATGCCACATCGACGGCAGCTGGATGTGCATGAATACCATCTACAATCAATTCTGTATGTAAAAATGGATTCGTCCACGCTGCACCAAATACGCCCGGCTCACGATGTGCAAAAGCTGTTGCGGCATTGTACAAATGCGTCACATGTTTCGCACCATTATCGACCGCTTCATTCGCCTGTTCATACGTCGCAACTGTATGCCCAATTGAAAAGATTATCTCATTGCTTAATGCTTTTAGCGTTTCTTGTGCCCCTTCAACTTCCGGCGCATAAGTCATAATTTTAATCATTCCATTCGCTGACTGTTGGAATTCTTTAACTTGTTGCACGGACGGACGCTGTACAAATGCTGGATTTTGCGCACCCACCTTATGTTCAGAAATGAAAGGTCCTTCCAAATGGACACCTAATATTTCTGCAGCTGGCTTGTCTGGTGTCGTTTTCGCCTGCTCAGCATATGTAGTCACAGCTTTCAGTGCTGTATGAATCGCTTCTTCTGATTGTGTCATCGTTGTAGCAAGGTAACTCGTCGTCCCTTCACTTAACAAGCCTTTAGACAGCGCAGCAAAGCCTTCAACAGACGCGTCCATCACATCATGTCCATAGCCGCCATGAATGTGAATATCAATAAAACCAGGTAAAATATGTTGGTCTGATGCATCAATGACATCTAATGGCCCTTGATACGGAAAATGTTTAATCTGATGAATGCGTCCATCTTTCACTATGAGATGACCATTTTGAATCACACCATCTTCCGTATAAATACGTCCACCTTGTATTACATACATCTTTGTCATAACAATCCCTTCTTCTTCCTATTATTGTAATCCCGGATAGTCTTGTTGACGTAATGCTTCATAAATTAAAATCGCTGCAGTATTTGATAAATTGAGTGCGCGTACGTTGTCATTCATAGGAATACGTAACGCTGTATTTTCATATTTATCTTTCACCCAGCTTGGTAAACCTGTTGTTTCTTTACCAAAAATAAAGTAATGATCTGTTTCTGTATTTGAAAAGTCTAATGATGTATGATTTTTAGAACCAAATTTCGTCAATAAATAGTACGTACCATTCTTTTTTTCGAAAAATTCTTCAATGCTGTCATAATACGTAATATCGACATATTTCCAATAATCCAACCCTGCACGGCGTAACATTTTATCATCTGTACTAAATCCTAAAGGTCGAATTAAATGTAATTTCGTATCTGTTGCTGCACATGTACGTGCGATATTTCCAGTGTTCGCTGGTATTTCAGGTTGATATAACACAACATGAATTGTCATAGTGTTGTTCTCCTCGTTTCTAGTCCTTTTTTCATTTCAACTTGTACTTCTTCTATTTCTGAGTCATAACGTGACATAATATAAGATTCCGCTTCATCTTCCAGTATTTGACCAATCGCCCAATACGCCGTTGCACGCATCATCGGTCTCGGATCATTTTCTGCAACATCCTTCAACTCAGGTATCGCTTCTGTTTCTTTAAAATGTGCAAGTGCCAAAATCGCATTGCGTTGTATCGGTTTTTTACCACGCCAAGCCCCTGCCAGATGACCATATGTTGCCTTAAATTCTTTGTTACTCATTTTAAGTAATGGTACCAAACGCGGCTTCAATATTTCAGGTTCTAATACAATATCATCATGTTGCGTGTTAATGCCTCTATTTCTCGGACAAACTTGCTGACACGTATCACAACCATACAAGCGATTACCAATTTTATAACGATACTGATCTGGCATATAGCCCTTGGTCTGTGTTAAGAAACTTACACATTTTTGACTGTTCAATTGACCATCCCCAACTAGAGCCCCTGTTGGACAACGGTCTACACAAATTGTGCACGAACCACAACTATCCATAATCGGGTCATCGGGTGGAAATGGAATACTCACAAGCATTTCACCTAAATACGTCCAAGTTCCTAAATCCGGATTAATCACAAAACCATTCCGGCCGGTATAACCTAATCCAGCCCGTTCTGCCACCGCACGATCAGAAAGCACACCTGTATCAACCATTGACATCATCTCAACATCAGGTACGCGTTCTTTAATATAGGCACCTAACGCATCAAGACGCTTACGCATAATACTGTGATAATCTTGTCCCCATGACGCACGTGCAAAAATCCCTCTACGTTCGCCACGTTTACTTTTCGGTGCATTAGGTAAGCGATTCGGATAGCCAACCGCAATTGCAATAATGGAACGTGCCGACGACATCGACAACTTAGGATCGACGCGCATCTCAATATCATCCGGTTCAAAACCAGACGCATAGCCTTTCGCATGATACTCTATCAGTTTTTGTTTTAACTCATCAAATGGATCAGCAGTTGTAAAGCCAATACTGTCGATACCAATCGTATGCGCATAATCAATGATGTCCGCCTTCAACTGTGCAACATCCATATTTGTCACCTCTCAAAAGTTACTCTACTATTTTAACATATTTTAAGACACCAGCACGTAACAACTTGACCACGCATCGTTCAAATTTTAACTGCAAATAAAAATCTCAAGCAGACATTTAAAATAACGTCATACTTGAGATTATAAGTATTGCTATAGCACACGACTTAAGAAGTTTTGTGTACGTTGATGTTGCGGATTTTCAAAAATGTTCTCAGGTGTATCATCTTCAACAACGACACCATCCGCCATAAATACCACTCTGTCACTTACATTTTTTGCAAAGCCCATTTCATGTGTTACAACAATCATTGTCATACCTTCTTTGGCAAGATCCGTCATAACGTTCAGTACCTCTCCAACCACTTCCGGATCCAATGCTGATGTCGGTTCATCAAACAGTAACACATTGGGATTCATCGCTAATGCACGCGCAATCGCAACCCTCTGTTTTTGACCACCAGACAATTGATTTGGAAAAGCATCCGCACGATCTTTCAAGCCAACTTTGTCCAATAATTCTAACGCTTGTTTTTTTAAAGACGCTTGGTCTCCTTTTTTCAATAATGACGGTGCCAAAATAATGTTATCAATCACTTTTTTATGAGGGAATAAATTGAAATTTTGGAATACCATGCCCATATCTTGTCTCAATTCATCCACATTTGTCTCTTTCGCTGTTAAATCCTTACCTTCAAAAATGACATTGCCTTTCGTCGGTGTCTCCAACAGATTCATACATCTCAACAATGTACTTTTCCCGCTACCTGAAGGACCGATAATTGCGACAACTTCACCTTTTGATACTTCTAGGTTAATACCTGTCAATACTTCATTTTTGCCAAAAGACTTGTGTAAATTATTAATTTTAATCACTGACGCTCAATCTCCCTTCAAAGTAATTCATTAGACGTGAAAGCATAAACGTTAAGATGAAATACAATACCGCTGCAATGAGCAATGGTGTGAATGGGTCAAAAGATGCACCCTGTACAACTTGTGAGTTAAACATAATCTCACTTACACCAATTACTGAAACAATTGATGATTCTTTAATAACTGTAACAAATTCATTCCCCAATGCTGGTAAAATATTTTTAATCGCTTGTGGCATAATGACCGTTTTCATCGTCTGACCATAACTCAAACCTAAACTTCTCGCCGCTTCCATTTGCCCTTTGTCCACTGCATTGATACCTGCACGAATAATCTCCGCAATGTATGCCGAACAGTTAATGACAAGTGCAATCGTACCGCAAATAAATGCTGAAATATCAAGCCCGAGTACAGCCGTTGTACCAAAATATACTAAGAATACTTGCACGAGCAATGGTGTCCCTCTCAAAAATTCGATATACACTGATGCCAACCATTTCAATGGCTTAATGCTACTTATCTTCATCAATGCAAACAATGCACCAAATACCGCACCTAACAACACCCCGATAACAGAAATTAAAATCGTATTTTTTAATCCTGTAATAAAGAAAGTACCGTATTTACTGAAAAAGCTACCATCATTTTTCATCGCTTGTGCAGCCTTTTCTGCATATTTATCAATTAAATTTTGATCTTTGACCTCAGCAACTGTTTCATTCACCTTTGCCAAAAGTTCTGGTGACTCTTTCGGAACAGCAACCGCTGTTTGTTTTTCAGAATTTGCAAATGATACTTTAGAAATTGTTAAGTCACTGTTTTGTTTGAGATATGCATCTGCAACCGCACTATCCATGACTACACCATCAATTTTGTTACTCTTCAACGATAAAATAACTTCAGGTAGTCGTGTCAGTGATTGTACATCCGCATCTTTAATTTCTGTTTGTGCCAGTTCTTCTTGCGTTGTTTGTTTTTGGGCACCGATACGTTTACCTGTTAAATCATCCAATGTTTGATATTTGTCTTTATCTTGTTTTCGAACAACAACCGTTTGTTTAACAGTCATGTATGAATCTGAAAAATCAACTTCTTTTTCACGCTCTGAAGTTGGTGTCATACCAGAAATAATCATATCAATTTTTCCAGTTTTCAAAGCACCTAATAAACTGTCAAACTGCATGTTAACAATTGTTAATTTTAATCCATTATCTTTCGCAATCTTTTTTGCTAACTCTATATCAATCCCTGCATATTCACGCTTACCATTAATTGTACGTTCAAATTCCATCGGTGCGTAATCCGCAGATAAACCGACACGTAACTCCCCACGTTCCTTAATTTGCTTCCACTTTTCATCAGCAGCATGTACATCCCTGCTAATAGGTAAAGTTGACATTAAAATGGCTAAGACGAAAATGATGCATCCAAACTTTTGTATATACTTCATCGCACAACCCCCTCTTGAGATATTAATTATTATACATATAACTGTAATTTTATGCAATACTGTTTTCAAAAAAAACGCTATTGTCTCTCAAATTGAAAAACAATAACGATTTTTAGTATTACTTATATGCTTTTATTGTTTCGGTAATTCAAAACGATAAATGTCATCTGAATAACCTGGTAAGATACGTTTACAAATTTGATGAACGAAAAACGCCATCGTAAATGGAATGATAAAGTATGCAAACAATAACAATAATGCATTCATCATTGGGTCACCATCCATACGGTTAAATGCATTGATAGGTCCTACTAAACCTGTATAGCCAAATCCTGCAGACATTGGTGTTCCTTTAATCCCTACAAAATAAGCCAATAATCCACCAATCGTACCATTAATAATCAGTGGTATCATAATAATTGGATGTTTTAAATATACAGGAATCATCATTTTTGCAGCACCGATTAATAACACAATATTAACGCCTGCTTTATTCACTGTTAATGAACCGAATAAGAACGTGACACATGCCGCAACAATTCCCATATTTCCAGCACCACTACCTAAGCCTGTCAAAGAAATCGCCGTAGCAATCGCAACAACCGAAATAGGTGTTACCATCAACAATGCGAATGTAATGGTAATCAACACACTCATTAACATTGGATTTAAATCTGTAAATGACTGCACCATTGCACCTAATGTACTCGTTACTTTACGTACATACGGTAAAATCAGTAAGCCGAGATAACCCGAAAGAACAGGTATCACAACTGGTAAAATAATCAATTCTAATGATCCAAACTTACCGCGCAATAACATAAATAATGCACAGGCAAACGTTACAATAATCATGACATTGATTACATCACCAATCCCTTGTAACATGATTGTACCGTTTTCAAATACAACTGCACCCGAACCTAACATGGCTGATGTACCTACAAATACTGAACCAGGTCCTGAGAACTTGAACATGTGGGCTGCTACAACACCTATAATAAATGCCATAAACGATTGAATGACGATAACCAGTTGATAAATCAGTTCTAATGCTTCATTACCATCTTTAAAAAACTTTAATAACTCTCCCAATAATGCGTTCGGTAACAAAGCAATAACTACGCCCGCCCCAACAGCATTTAGTATGTTATTAATAAACTGCTTTCCACTACTACTCTCTGCCTTTCCCACTAAAACATCCTCCTTAATAATAATACGTTTATAATAATACAAAACCTCATGCGCTACAATAAACAATGTATCAATTTTCATGACATTTCGGCTATAAAAACTTAAGAATTTAATCAATATGATTTATTTTAAAAATTGTTGACGAAACAGTATGAACGTAATATAATACATATATGCGATTTTGCTAGGAGATAACGTTTATCTCGTTATTATGCCGATGTGGCGGAATTGGCAGACGCGCGGGACTCAAAATCCCGTGTCCATTAGGACGTGTCGGTTCGACCCCGACCATCGGTACTACTAATAAGGTGATACATTTCATATTTTGAGATGTATCACCTTTTTTATGTTCTGAAAAGTACACGCGAAGATATTGATGCAATCGCGTTGTGTCTCTACTATTTCCTTCTTATATCAAACGCACAATATTCCTTTTAAGTAAGATTACAAAGTCATAAGTTATATTTCCTGCTGTTGCTCTAGTAGATTTTTGGGATATTTTCAATAATAAGAAGGTTGTAATACTATTAATCTGTAGCTTAAATACAACTAACCATTTTATATTTGCTTCATTAGTACGGGGCTAGATAGTTTGCCACTACAAAACCAGTTAAATATCTTCTATTTATCCTAAGCTTTTAATGAGTGGCAATATTAGTATCGAGGAAGATTGTGATGACAGTCACCTTTAGATTAACTGATGTAGCTCGATGGTCATTTAGTAGCCTTTTGAATAAAGCGATTAACTGTGTTAGGTAATGTATAATAATCGGCCACAATGTTCTAATTAAATATATAAAGTCATCTTCTTCATTAGTAACAAGTGTATATGGTGCATTAGTTAATTAAGGTTTGGGATCATACAAAAAATAAAATATGGTGGTTTGTTGCAACTCTAAATCATGTAAGTTGCTCCTGTCATTTAGTGAAGAGATGAAAAAAATACTTTATCGAGTATCAGGTACAAGATACCCCTTTTAAAAAGGCAGAATAGCTAATCATACAGTAAGTGAAGTAGATAAAGTAACGTAAATCACTGTAGAAAGCTGACCATGCCCCTCTACATCTTCATCTTATTCATGTTTTTGAATATTTCCCCTTATTTTGAGTAGTTTTAAGATATCATTACACATAGGCGCATCATGCCTCCTTTAATTTGGGTTTGGTCACTTAAAATTATAGAGGCATGAGCGCTTTTTGCATATAAAAAGGGCGGAATGGCTAATCATGCCATCCCACCACAAAAATGTAGAACCAAAATCTATACCTATTCATTACTTAAAACAACAAAAAAACCGTCCATCTTCACAACATTCAATGCTTGTTGTGCTGGTTCGGTATACATTTAAATTAAATTATGGAGCGGAAGATAGGACTTGCACCTATATCTCTTTCCGGGAAGGAAAGTATTCTGAAATTGAAATACTCCCGCATAATAAATATGGAGCGGAAAACAGGACTTACACCTGTACCTCTTTCCGGGAAGGAAAGTGTTCTAGAATTAAACTATTCCCGCATGCGTAATAATGGAGGCGGCAACCGGATTTGAACCGGTGAATAGGGGTTTTGCAGACCCCGGCCTTACCACTTGGCTATGCCGCCAAAAGGAACTGGGCTAGCTGGATTCGAACCAGCGAGTGACGGAGTCAAAGTCCGTTGCCTTACCGCTTGGCTATAGCCCAATAATAATAACTTTAAGGGCGGCTGATGGGAATCGAACCCACGAGTGTCGGAACCACAATCCGATGCGTTAACCACTTCGCCACAGCCGCCATGGCAGGGGCAGTAGGAATCGAACCCACATCAAAGGTTTTGGAGACCTCTATTCTACCGTTGAACTATGCCCCTATTAAGGATGGTGGAGGGGGGCAGATTCGAACTGCCGAACCCGAAGGAGCGGATTTACAGTCCGCCGCGTTTAGCCACTTCGCTACCCCTCCAAAGAATGGTGCCGGCCAGAGGACTTGAACCCCCAACCTACTGATTACAAGTCAGTTGCTCTACCAATTGAGCTAGGCCGGCTAAAAATAAAAAATGGTGGTTCAGGACGGAATCGAACCGCCGACACAAGGATTTTCAGTCCTTTGCTCTACCGACTGAGCTACTGAACCATAATAATGGCGGTCCCGACGGGAATCGAACCCGCGATCTCCTGCGTGACAGGCAGGCGTGTTAAACCGCTCCACTACGGGACCACTTAAAAATATTGCGGGAGGCGGATTTGAACCACCGACCTTCGGGTTATGAGCCCGACGAGCTACCGAACTGCTCCATCCCGCGCTAATAGAAATTAAATATAAATGGCGGAGGAAGAGGGATTCGAACCCCCGCGAGCCGTTAAGCCCCTGTCGGTTTTCAAGACCGATCCCTTCAGCCAGACTTGGGTATTCCTCCATAATTATATGGACCTTGCAGGACTCGAACCTGCGACCGAACGGTTATGAGCCGTTAGCTCTAACCAACTGAGCTAAAGGTCCTAATAATAATTTCTATCAACTAATAATTAGTGGCGGCGGAGGGGATCGAACCCCCGACCTCACGGGTATGAACCGTACGCTCTAGCCAGCTGAGCTACGCCGCCATATGTAGTTGTTACGTATTAAGTTTAAATGGTGGAGACTAGCGGGATCGAACCGCTGACCTCCTGCGTGCAAAGCAGGCGCTCTCCCAGCTGAGCTAAGCCCCCAAATATTATTTAAGTAAGTCGGGAAGACAGGATTTGAACCTGCGACCCCTTGGTCCCAAACCAAGTGCTCTACCAAGCTGAGCTACTTCCCGAAAAGAATTGTAGCGCGCCCGATAGGAGTCGAACCCATAACCTCTTGATCCGTAGTCAAACGCTCTATCCAGTTGAGCTACGGGCGCATATTCTTAATGGTGCCGAGGACCGGAATCGAACCGGTACGGTAATCACTTACCGCAGGATTTTAAGTCCTGTGCGTCTGCCAGTTCCGCCACCCCGGCAAAA
>NZ_PPRF01000121.1:20402-20835 GCF_002902145.1 Staphylococcus rostri
ATATATGCGGGTGAAGGGAGTCGAACCCCCACGCCGTAAGGCGCTAGATCCTAAGTCTAGTGCGTCTGCCAATTCCGCCACACCCGCTTATAAATGGTGAGCCATAGAGGATTCGAACCTCTGACCCTCTGATTAAAAGTCAGATGCTCTACCAACTGAGCTAATGGCTCTTGATAATGGTGCCGGCCAGAGGACTTGAACCCCCAACCTACTGATTACAAGTCAGTTGCTCTACCAATTGAGCTAGGCCGGCAAATGGTGGAGAATGACGGGTTCGAACCGCCGACCCTCTGCTTGTAAGGCAGATGCTCTCCCAGCTGAGCTAATTCTCCATTTATTTTACCTGGCACCGTCCTACTCTCGCGGAACGTAAGTCCGACTACCATCGGCGCTAAAGAGCTTAACTTCTGTGTTCGGCATGGGAACAGGTGTG
>NZ_PPRF01000122.1 GCF_002902145.1 Staphylococcus rostri
TCGAAACATCTGCATGACTTTTAGTTTGTGCATCTTTTTTATTTAATTTTATGACGTTATCCCCGATAATTTTAGAGCTATATTTAAAATTAAAAGCTACATTTTCTGAAGCTATAATATACTTTCTGTGATATGAACCTTGACTTAAATGTTTATTAATATTATCACTCAATTCGATTTTTCTGAAGCCTCTTAGAAAGTGTGCATCATTTTTATTATAGTGTCCTAGGTGAATAATCGGATCAACCGCCAAACATTTCAAGTCTAGCTTTGAACCATAATATAATGCACCTGTTCCTCCTTTGGAAGGGCCGTACAAAATAATGTCTTTATCTTGAAAATTTAATTTTTCCTTTACTTCAACAATGGCATTAGTGATATCTTGTTCCATTGTTGAATAGTTAATTGTATTAATAAAATGTGATCCATAAGAAAGGTTTAAATCTGCAATACGCATAATATAGACATTTGAATTAATGTAGTTTGAAATATGTTTATGCACGGGATTAAACATTCTTTCAGTAAATATAGGACTTTCATGGTGTTTTATCATAGGCATAGACGGAAAAATAATCAGCAACTTATTGTCTTCTTTAGCAAGATTCGCTTCTTTATGTTTTGGTGCTTCTAATGAATAATAAATATCTCCAACTTTATGTACATTCTGAGACTTCCATATTTCATCAATATAGCGTCGTTGATATAATTTAGAAATGCCATTTTCATGTGCATACAAAATATAATCATTTTCTAGCAATTTTTTATAGAGTTGATAGGTTTGGCTATTCGATTTTCGCCCAGCTCTTGCAATTTTAAGTATGTTGTCTTTAGAATTTATCACAACATCCACTTGCTTTGTTTTTAAAATTTCAAATGATTCATTGAGGTAAATTCTTTGAGTTGTGGTCCTATCTTGTTCATTTATGATAGGAATTTGGTGTGTCAATGAGATAAGTTTATTTAAAAAATGATTGTAAAATTGCTTTTCTAAATGGAAGTCAGTTTCCGTTGTCATTTCTGTCTTGTCAAGTACGTAATTGTTTTTGGTTAAATCCAGTAATGTAACATCATGAGTATTCATGAAGTAAGTGTTAAGTGTATCCCATTGTTGATTCATTTTCTTAATATCGAGCGTTGATAAGTTATTCTGTTTACAGTAATGAATGATAGAATTACCATCAGTAAATGTATTCGCAAAATGACTTTGAACTAATAGTATACGACAGTTTGGTACGTCACGCGTCAAAAATTCCTGAAGCTGTTGTACTGATTTTTTCCATACTTCAAAATAATTATCGAAGTTTTGATGTTTTTTCCATGCCTGTTTTTTATTAGATATGTTTTTAAACAGTATACGTTTTTTGTGTGATAACAGCCATCCATAAATAATATCTAATGAAAAATCTAACAATAGATATTGTGGCTGCATGTCTTTCAAACGTTTAAAAAAGATTTTTCGTACTTTGTGATTTGTAATAGGTACTTGCTTATCCCATGGAATTACTTCAAAGAACTGTTGATAATATGGGTTGAAAGTGTTGTTAAAATTATCATTTGTAATAAATGAGCCTATTGTTGCAATACTAAGTGTCATCAGTGTTCACCTCGGGATAACTATTTCTTCCATTGTATTAAAAAGAAAAAGATCAATCAATGATATTTTGAATAAGTAAATCAGCTCATTAAATTTAATTGTGTATTTTAAATATTGATTCTAAAGTACGTATCTACTTAAAAATATTTCAACACTTATCATTTTAAAAACTTTAAAGACTTTACATTGAAAGACAAAGTATTGATAATTAACAGTAAATACGACTAAATTAGGCGTTAATATAAATACAAAATATGTATATCTGTACAAGTTTATATACTGAGAATTAACTTCTTTATATAAAGATAGGGATAGTATATAAT
>NZ_PPRF01000123.1 GCF_002902145.1 Staphylococcus rostri
CCGATCTGCTCGTGCTATCCGATGCGCTCACTGATGCCGATTCGCTCGCACTTCTTGATGCTCGCTCACTCTCTGAAACCGAACTACTTGTTGATATCGATGCACTTGTACTTGCTGAAGTGCTAATTGATGTTGATGTGCTTACGCTGTTTGACACACTCTCACTAGCAGAAATTGAAGTACTTACCGAGTTGGATGTACTTGCTGATAATGACGTACTTGTCGATGTTGATACACTTACACTCTCTGATGCCGATGTGCTTGCGGACGTGGATGCACTTGTACTTCTCGATATGCTATCACTCGTTGATGCGCTAATACTACTATCTCTGCGACTTTCAGATTCTGAGTTACTCGCTGAATGTTCACTAATCAATGAGTTACGTATTGAGGTGCTCTCAGATTCACTTGTACTTTGTTCACGTCGACTCACGGATTCCGAGTTACGTGTTGAATAATAGCTTATTAACGAGTTACGTGCTGAAGTACTCTCTGATTCACTCCAGTAATTCGAGCGTTGTTCAGAAACTGATCGACTATTACTTTCATACTCAGACTGTCTTTCAGAATCTCTTCGGCTATAGCTATCAATAATTGACTGACGTTCTGATTCAGCCCTAGAGTTGCTTTCTGAAATACGTTGGCTGTTTGATCGGCTTACTGAATCTCTTTCGCTATACCATTGGCTGATTGAATCAGATAGGCTTCGCTCTCTACTTTCAGATGCTGATCGACTGGCACTATTGCTCCAATAAGCTTGGTTGCCCGAATCAATTTGACTATGCCATTCACTCATTTGTTTGGAGTTGCTAGCAGATCTACTTATACTTTCTGACTCTCTATTAGATATACTCATTGATTCTGATTCACTTGCTTGATTCTCAATTGCATCAGATTCACTGTAATATTCACTTAATGAACAACTTATAGACGTGCTAATAGATTCTCTTTGTGATTGACTCTGAATAGCCCAATCCTCACCAATGCTGCGTGATTCACTTTCACTTTGAACTTTGCTCTGCCATTCCCACTCGCTATGTTCCTCTGATTGTTTGATAGATACACTTATAGAATCTTCTGGCGATGGTGTAATAGAGCCATTATTAAGATGACCACCTTTTGGTTTGATAACATCGTGGAAGTAGTTCTTTCTGTCCTGCGAAGGATCATCTTGCGTTGCATGAGGTATCACACAATAATCTAAATCTTGTGAAGGGTCCGCAATTGGCACTGTTACAATAGAAGTCAATCCATAACCCTGTGATGCAAACGGTGTTGTTAACACACCTGATGTCCAAGTGTAATCATTCGTATCATAGAAGTCATGAACTGCCACATATTGATACTTACCATCTTTAAATGCATTCGTATTATAACCCGGTAATGTTAACCCTATTTTTGCCGGTGGTGGCGCACTAAAACCTGGACCTAACTTTAATACTGGGAATACACCTTGGTTTGTACTTGTAATCGTAATACCTTTTGGCAGATTCGGTGTTTCAACTATCGGTGTATCCGGGTTATCATATGACACTGTATATTCGAATATTAACTGGTGACCATCATTGATTACTTTCAATTTGTAGTAAATTGGAAAGTTCGCTTTCGTATCCCAACCTGTTCCTGTAAACACTTGTTCTGCTGGGATGCTAGACGCTGATCTGAAAATAGAATGGCTCACCGAACGGAAGACGGCGCCACCTAAGTTTTGTAAGTCGTTTTTAATTGTTGTTGACATGGATGTTGACTGTGAAGTAGATGTCTGAGCTGATGTAAAACGCGTTGTGGTATTTGTGTCATTTGGAGCTAATGATGTGTTGTGATGCGCTTTTGGACTTTCTGAAGTTGTAGCTTGATTCGAGGTACTTGCTGACTTACTTTGGGACGACTGCGTACTTTGACTTTCTGATGACGTGCTGCTTTGTGACTGAGAAGTAGATTCACTTGCTGCCGATGTACTATCTACTGATTGAGATGTTGTACGATCGTCTGTCGATTGTGATGTTGTGCTATTTTCTGCTACCTGACTTTCGCTATCGACTGATACGTCGCTTTCTGATTGTGTGCTTTCGCTTTCACTATCAGTTGTTGACGTGCTGTCAGGTGTTGCTTGTGACTGTTCGATTGTCACAGATGTTTGGTCACCGATTGTTTGACTATGTACGGTAATTTCCGATGTAATTGGTGCTTCTGAAGCTGCAAAAGCTTGTTGATCATGTAACATGTTGACAGTAAACAACCCACCCGTTATGGCTGTTGTCTTCAGCGCATTATCCTTAATCAGACTTCCTACGCTTACTTTGTCATCTTCTGTTTTATCAACCTTATCTGGTAACAATGATAAACCTAACATCTTAAGTAACTGAAACTCTTTAATACCTGCTTTGACCCAGTTTTTACCAGATTTGTAAAGTCTTACTCTGGCTTTTTCTTCACTGAGACTCTTTTTGAATTCTCTAAATTTTCTTGTCATTGCAAAACTCCCATTTAATTATTTATATATCAAATTATCCCTATATCTTTCGTTTTCTCTCGTTTTTATGGAAATATATAGCTATTCTGATATTCTACACACACTAAATAAAAG
>NZ_PPRF01000124.1 GCF_002902145.1 Staphylococcus rostri
AGTTAGGGCTGATTATATAATATAACTACCTTATAGAAAGGATTAGACATTTATGGGTGAGCCAACTAAATAGGGCACAGTGTTTAAAACACTATTAACAAGAAGGGGATGAAAATAATGAAATTTAAAGGATTAACAGTCAAGATAATTGTTGCACTCGTCTTAGGGATTGCTGTAGGTTCAATTTTCAACTTTTATGAAGGTGCAAAGTTTGTGCTTTTCACAGATCAATATATTTTTAATGTGATTGGTCAAGTCTTTCTAAATCTCATATTTATGTTAGTTGTACCGGTTGTTTTTGTATCTATTGTACTTGGTGTAATAGGCGTTGGGGATCCAAAGTTATTAGGTGGCATTGGACTTAAAACGATGGTCTTCTTCCTATCCACAACAGCTTTGGCAATTATGTTAGCTATGTGCTTAGCCATACTAGTAAAACCAGGTGCCGGACATTCTGACTTATTAAAAAGTGATGAAGTAACATCGTATCAGAAAGAATTAACAGCACAAAAGAAAGCGGAAGATTCACCAATTAACCAAACATTTGACCAAACGGTGATTAACTTCTTCCCTAAAAATGCTGTTCAAGCAATGACTGAAGGCAATATGCTTCAAATTATCACTTTTGCAATATTTATCGGTATTGGTATCATGATGGTTGGTGAAAAAGCAAAAGTCGTACATAAGTTCTTTGATCAGTTTAATGAAGTACTGATGTATATTATTTCAATGATTATGAATAAATTTGCGCCAATCGGAACATTTGGTCTTGTTGCACACGCATTTACAGGCGCAGGATTCGGTGCAATCCGACAACTAGGCTTATACTTTATTGTAGTACTAGCCGCACTTTTGATTCACTTCTTTGTCGTATATGGTGGCGCAGTAAAATTCTTAGCCAAACGTAGTCCAATTGAATTTTTCAAAGGCTTTTTCCCAGCAATTACAGTTGGATTCGGTGGCTCAAGTTCTAACGCCGCATTACCAGTCTCAATGGAATGTACAAAACGTATGGGTGTTAAACCTGAAATTGCGTCATTTGTTCAACCATTAGGTGCAACTGTAAACATGGACGGAACAGCCATCATGCAAGGTGTTGCGACAATCTTCATCGCACAATTAATGGGCGCTGACTTAACAATTGTGCAACTCATTACAGTTGTTTTAATCGCGGTTATCGCATCAGTCGGTACGGCAGGTGTCCCAGGTGTAGGGCTCATCATGCTTGCTATGGTATTAACAGCTGTTGATTTAAACCCAGCTGCGATTGGTATCATTCTGGGTATTGACCGCTTACTTGATATGTCACGTACAGCCGTTAACATTACGGGAGATGCTGCATGTGCACTCATCTTATCAGAACGTGAAGGCCGTAAATTGAAAGGCCATATGCACGCTGAGTAACACATAATATAAAAGATAGAAAACCCCTGATTTATGCGTTTTATAACGTACTGAATCAGGGTTTTATCGCTGTATAAAGTAATATTTAGTGATTTCAAGTTTCGATAATATAATCTGTTTTTTAAACCTTAATTTACCGAGCGATAAAAGATTTGAGATATATGTACAAATTAACGCTATTAAGATAGATGAATAATAA
>NZ_PPRF01000013.1 GCF_002902145.1 Staphylococcus rostri
AAGTTTTTGAATAATCCCATTTTTATTCCTCCCATAACTTTGTTTAACGATTAACAACAGTGTATCACGAACATTAATGTGATGAAAACGTTTTTAATATGAAATGATACAATTATTGGCTCGAAACACAAAAATGGGTTCGAATTAGGTGTTGAGATGTCATGTAGAAGGTAGTAGCTGATTGGTATGAAAATATGTTTTTACAAGCTTTTTTCAAACTTACTCAGCCTTGCCGGGGTGGGACAACGGAATCTTTTTAGATCAATGAGATTCTGGTCCCGCTCCAATAAATCTATCACAACCAAATATTGATTTTTATTAGCAATTCAGTAGTAAGTCAAGCTATAATAGAATGAAAGTATTTAGCAAGAAAGGTTAGGTACATATGTGGAAATGGGAAACAGTTAGTGAAGCGAAGGGCGTTGTTGTGATTGTTCATAATATGTTAGAACATACTGGACGTTACGCTTTTGTAATTACACATTTAAGACGAAATGGCTATCATGTCATCATGGGAGATTTACCCGGACAAGGTCAGACATCTCGTATGAATAAAGGACAAGTTGAAAGTTTTGATCAATATCACGAGTCAGTGTTAGAGTGGTTGAAAATTGCGGAAGGCTATCATTTGCCAATATTTATGATTGGTGTTGGACTCGGTGGTTTAATTGCTGTTAATCTTCTTGAAAAAGTGGATTTAGGCATTGAAGGTCTCGTGTTAATTTCACCGCTTTTAGCTTTTCAAAATAATGCACACACGCGTAAAAATATTTTAACATCAAATGTAGGCGATGTGTCTAAGTCTGCTAAGTTTGATTTAGGCTTTGATGTGACGGATTTGACGTCTAATGAAGAAGTTCAAGAAGAAACAGTCAGCGATGCGTTAATGCTTAAGAAAGTGAGCTATCATTGGTATCAAGAAGTGGTCAAAAATATGAAAGAGACGTCGACTCATCTTCAAAACATGAAAGCTGTTCCGCTATGTTTAATGTATGGAACAGAGGACAGAATCACAGACGTTTCGGTGACACGACAGCTTGCGACAGTTTGTGACTATGAAGAACTTTATGTTAAAGCGTGGCAAGGTTTTGCGCATGAGGTACACAATGAATCACAGAGAGAGGCTGTCATGCGTTATATTTTAAGTTTTCTCAACAACCGTGTACATTCTGCGGGGTTTTTAGTTGAAGATGAGAATACTTTAACGTAGGATTGTCTAATAAAGAAACTATGTTTGCGCTTACAATTAACTAAAAGAGAAATTACACAGTTTATTTTAAAATTTATCAATTAAGTGATTTGCTGACTAAAATAATTCTCCAATATATTTTATTGTGCTTGAACTAAAATACAAAGCATGTTAAATTATATATGTGAAATGCTTCACATTAATATTGCGTATTAAATATTGAAAATAGATAGATTGGAGAGAGTCTCAATGGCTAAAAAAGGTAATAAAGTAGTATTAGTAGGTGACGGTGCGGTAGGTGCTAGTTACGCATTTACAATGGTCAGTCAAGGTATTGCAGACGAGTTAGTAATCATTGACATTAATGAGGATAAAGTACTTGGTGACGTACTTGATTTAAACCACGGTGCACCTTATGCAATGTCTCCGGTAAAAGTTAAAGCAGGTCAATATTCAGATTGTGGCGATGCAGATTTAATCGTAATCTGTGCTGGTGCGCCACAAAAAGTTGGCGAAACACGCTTAGACTTAGTTGAAAAAAATGCTAAAATCTATAAAGGTATTATCACACCAATTATGGACAGCGGTTTCGATGGTATCTTCTTAATCGCAGCAAACCCAGTTGATGTTTTAACTTATGTAACATTGAAATACTCTGGTTTACCAAAACATAAAGTTATTGGCTCAGGTACAATTTTAGATACTGCACGTTTCAAACACTTATTAAGTGAAGAATTCGATGTAGCACCTTCAAGTGTTCATGCTAACATTATTGGTGAACATGGTGACTCTGAAGTGCCAGTATGGTCAAGCGCTACAATTGCAGGTCGTCCATTATACGACATCTTAAAAGAAAACCCTGAAAAAGAACACTTAATTGAAGAAATCTACGTAAAAACACGTGATGCAGCATATGATATTATCAAAGCAAAAGGTGCAACATACTATGGTGTTGCAATGGGCTTAATGCACATCTCTAAAGCGATTTTACGTAACCAAAATGTTGTATTAACAGTTTCTAGCTACTTAGAAGGTGAATACGGCGTTGATGGTGTATACACTGGTGTGCCAACAGTAATTAATGCTGAAGGTGCTGTACGTATTATCGAAACACCATTAAATGAAGATGAAAAAGCTAAATTTGAAAAATCAGCTAAAATTCTTAAAGATATGCAAGACTCAATCAGTCATTTATTTTAATATGTAACGATAAATGGAGATGTCATCCTTAGTGGGTGGCATCTTTTTTAGGCTGTTCAGCTTCTGTGGTGGAAAGATAATAATAAGTATCTTGTTTTCTTTATATTGTAATTCTAGCTCGGTTGAAATAGCTGTCTTCATTTAGCGTACAGTATGAATATTTTGTCAGTGTTCGAGAAGCAGGAAGCTTGATACAACTTTACAATTTGACAAAATTTGGGAGCCCGCTGACATTTCATATATTTTGTCTTGCTTATGGTAGCCCTTTTTTTAATCTGCCAACTCTTGTGCACAATTATATGTAAATTATATTTGAGCGATAATATAATGCAAAAGCAAAAATTCTAAAAGCACTCAATATTATTTGTTTCAAAAATTGCTTTCATGGGTATATTAGTGTTGATGATTATGTTTAATAGATGGGAGAATGTTGAATGACTAATCACAAAGCAGAAAATAAAAATGGTATTAAAGCATTGTATTCGTTACAAACGGAAATAGAGACAGTTTTTGATACAATTGCTGAAAAATTCAAATTAACGAAAGAAGAACTATTAATTCTACTGACATTGTGGGAAAAGGGGGCTATGACTTTAAAGGAAATGGATAAATTTGTCCAAATTAAGTCATACAAACGCTCACGTACATATAACCACTTAGTTAGTAAGCAGTGGATTTTCAAAGAGAGACCGGAAAATGATGAACGGACTGTGATGATCTATTACAACGAAGAGATGTTCGACAAACAACGAGAATTATTTACCATGATTGCTTCAGAAGTTAAACACCATCAATCGAAAATGGACCAACAATTCAAACAAATTATGCAACTAGGTCTAACACAATAAGTAGCAATTGGATGACACTCATCAACAATGTCTATAAAAAAACTGTACCGATTATCAAATATCAGTACAGTTTTTTGTGTTTATATTATCTTTTTTCAATCGCAATGACATAGGGTGGGTTGTTTTGTTGATTAATGAAACCATATTGTAGGATATGTGCTTGTTGTTGATCAAAGTTTTGTAGATAACGATAGACTTGTTCGCTTTCAACTTGCCCTTCTGGATGTCCTGGATAAACGACTAGAACAATAATGCCTTCTGGACGTAAATACTCAAAAATACGTTCAATAGCAGTAATCGTCGTGTCTGGTTGCGTGACAATATGTTTGTCGCCTTTTGGCAAGTACCCCAAATTAAAAATCGCAGCATCTAAACGTTCTAAGTGGGCTGAGTGTATATGACTAATCATGTTTTCATGACCCGTATGAACGAGGGTCACATGATCAAAAGCTTTTGTTTTAAGACGTGTTGCGTCAATGGCAGTTTGCTGAATATCGCAGCCATAGACATGTCCATTAGGTACGGATTGCGCCAAAAATAATGTATCATGTCCGTTACCGCATGTTGCGTCGATGACCGTGCTATCCGAGTGAATGTGTGATGTAATGAGTTCCTTGGCAAAGGGAAGAATACGTTGAACAATCATTGAACGGCTGCTTTCTGATAATGACTGCCTTGTACTGTGCCACGACGTTCAAGTTCGGCATCAATATCGTTAAGTACTTCCCATTTGTTGACACTCCACATCGGTCCAACCATTAAGTCGATTGGGCCATCGCCTGTAATACGATGTACAATCATTTCAGGCGGCAAGATTTCAAGTTGATCACAAACAAGATTAATATATTGTTCTTTCGTCATAAATTGTAAGAGCCCTTTATCATATTGTTTCACCATTGGCGTACCTTTTAAAAGGTGTAACAGATGAATTTTAATGCCTTGGACATCCATATCAGCGACAGCTTTTGCCGTTTCCATCATCATGTCATAATCTTCGCCAGGTAATCCATTAATAATATGGCTACATACGTTAATGCCGTGTTTGCGTAATTTAGCAACGCCTTCATAATAGACGTCCATATCATGTGCACGATTGATTAAGTCAGATGTCGTTTGATGTACTGTTTGCAAGCCGAGTTCGACCCATAAGTACGTCCGTTCATTTAATTCAGCGAGATATTCAACGACGTCATCAGGTAAACAGTCAGGTCGCGTACCAATCGAAAGGCCAACCACACCTTCTTCTTGTAGCGCCGCTTCAAATTTTTCGCGCAATACTTCAACAGGCGCATGTGTATTTGTAAATGCTTGGAAGTAGGCGATGTATTGACCTTCATGCCATTTTTCGTGCATACGTGATTTAATCTCTTGGAATTGAACAGGAATTGGATCTGCACGATTACCTGCAAAATCACCACTGCCGGCTGCAGAACAAAATGTACAACCACCGTGTGCCACTGTACCATCGCGGTTAGGACAATCGAAGCCTCCGTCCAATGCGACTTTAAATATTTTTTGACCGAATGTATTTTTCAAATGATAGTTGAGCGTATGGTAGCGCTTGTTTTCGAAAGCATATGGAAATACTGTTCCCATTTCGTCTCGTCCTTTCTAATTAACACAATGTATTCCAAGATTTTACCATATTTTTTGAATGTCGTGTTATAGTGTTATATTAGAATATGAAACCTGAGAAAGAAAGAAGGGATAATGATGCGAATGCCAAGTGCAATATGGTGGCTAGTCATCGGTATGGCAATTAATATTACAGGTGCGAGCTTTTTATGGCCGTTAAATACAATTTATATGACGAATGAACTCGGTAAGTCATTGAGTGTGGCGGGCTTGGTGTTGATGATTAACTCTATCGGTATGATTGCTGGCAACTTACTAGGAGGTACGATGTTTGACCGTCTAGGTGGCTATCGTACAATTATGGTCGGAACGATTGTCAGCTTGATAGCAACGGGATTACTCAACTTTTTCCATGGATGGCCATGGTATGCGATTTGGCTTATTATGTTAGGCTTTGGTGGCGGTATGATTATTCCGGCAATCTACGCAATGGCAGGTGCGATTTGGCCACAAGGTGGAAGAAAGACGTTTAATGCGATTTATCTCGCACAAAATATCGGTGTGGCATTGGGTGCGGCACTAGGTGGTATTGTGGCAGACTTCAGTTTTAACTATATCTTTTTAGCGAATTTACTTATGTATGTCGCATTTTTTGTGATTGCGGTATGGCAGTTTAATGTGGATTATCATGCGAAGGTAAAACAGCACAATACGATAGAAGATGTCGCGAATGTGCAAAATAAAAAACATTTTACAGCGCTTATTTTATTATGTGTCATGTTTGCATGTTGTTGGGTTGCTTATGTGCAATGGCAAACAACGATCGCATCATTTACGCAACAAATTGGTATTTCCATGCCGCAATATAGCTTATTGTGGACACTAAACGGCGTGTTAATTCTTGTCGGACAACCGCTTATTGCGCCGATTGTTCATTTACTTAAAGGCCAATTAAAAAAACAATTATATGTTGGCGTGTTTATTTTAATTTTGTCATTTTATGTGACAAGCTTTGCGACATCATTTTCATTCTTTGTGATCGGTATGGTTATTATGACGTTTGCTGAAATGTTCATCTGGCCAGCAGTGCCAACGATTGCGAGTCGCTTAGCCCCACAAGGACGAGATGGTGTGTACCAAGGCATTGTCAACTCTGCATCGACTGTTGGAAAGGCACTCGGTCCACTTGTCGGTGGTTTGCTCGTCGATTATTTCAACATGCAAGTGATGTTTTTATCGATGATTGGTTTGCTCGTGATAGGGCTTGTCTTTTTAGCAATTTTCGATAAAGGGATTAAGGGGCATTCATTGTTTGAGTAATGTGATGTGAAAATAAAAGATTATGCTTGCAACAATGCGTTAAATTGCCTATTATAGAGTGTAATAGCAAATTGTCATCGGAGTAGTAACTTAAAGTATGCGATCTTCAGAGAGTTAGTGGTGGTGCGAACTAACGATAGCATTTAAGTGAACTTGCCAATATAAAAAATGAATAACAGAACATCTCAACTATTTGAAAAATGAAGTGCACGAATGTGAATGAGGGTGGTACCGCGGCAAAGTTGTCGTCCCTTACGAATAACAGTAGTTTGAGGTGTTTTTTGTATTTTAGGAGGTCAATGCTGTGAATTATGATCATAAGCAAATTGAGAAAAAGTGGCAAAATTATTGGTTAGAAAATAAAACGTTTAAAACTGAAGACAACCTGGGGCAAAAGAAATTTTATGCTTTAGATATGTTCCCATATCCGTCTGGTGCTGGGTTACACGTGGGTCATCCAGAAGGTTATACAGCAACGGATATCGTGTCACGTTATAAACGTATGCAAGGATACAATGTGTTACATCCAATGGGGTGGGATGCATTCGGTTTACCTGCTGAGCAATACGCTTTAGATACTGGGAATGACCCTGCTGAATTCACGAAAAAGAATATCCAAACGTTCAAACGTCAAATTCAAGAACTTGGGTTTAGCTATGATTGGGATCGTGAAGTCAGTACGACGGATCCAGAATATTACAAATGGACGCAATGGATTTTTATTCAACTGTATAAAAAAGGTCTTGCATATATTGATGAGATTCCTGTGAACTGGTGTGAAGCGCTCGGTACAGTTTTATCAAATGAAGAAGTGATTGACGGTGTATCTGAACGTGGCGGTCATCCCGTTGTTCGCCGTCCGATGAAACAATGGGTGTTAAAAATCACTGAATACGCGGATCGTTTACTTGAAGACTTAGAAGACTTAGATTGGCCTGAATCAATTAAAGATATGCAACGTAACTGGATTGGACGTTCTGAAGGTGCAAAAGTTAGTTTCGGACTAGAATCATCTGATGAAAAAATTGAAGTATTTACAACACGTCCAGATACTTTATATGGTGTAACGTTCCTTGTGTTAAGTCCAGAACACCGTCTTGTAGATGAGATTACAACGCCAGAACGTATGGCAGAAGTAGCCGCATATCAACAAGCAGCAGCTAAAAAATCTGACTTAGAGCGTACAGATTTAGCCAAAGAGAAAACAGGTGTGTTCACAGGTGCATATGCAGTGCATCCATTATCTGGCGAACAAATTCCTGTATGGATTGCTGACTACGTGCTTGCTTCATATGGCACAGGTGCTGTTATGGCTGTTCCAGGCCATGATGAGCGTGACCATGAATTTGCAGAAACATTTGGCTTAGATGTTGTGAATGTCATTGAACATACTGAAGATACACCGGTTTACACTGGCGACGGACCACACGTGAATTCAGGTGCGTTAGATGGTTTGAACAATGCAGAAGCGATTGATAAAGCGATTGCCATCTTAGAAGAAAAAGGTGCGGGTGAACGCAAAGTCAACTACAAGTTACGTGACTGGTTATTTAGCCGTCAACGTTATTGGGGTGAACCAATTCCAATCATTCATTGGGAAGATGGTTCAATGACAACTGTTCCTGAATCTGAATTGCCATTGTTATTACCGAAAATGGATCAAATCAAACCGTCTGGTACGGGAGAATCACCACTTGCAAACAGTGCAGAATTTGTGAACGTGGTTGATGAAAAAACAGGCATGAAAGGTCGTCGCGAAACGAATACAATGCCACAATGGGCAGGTAGCTGTTGGTATTACTTACGTTACATTGATCCGAAAAACGATCAAATGTTAGCAGATCCTGAAAAATTGAAACATTGGTTACCAGTAGACCTTTATATTGGTGGTGTCGAGCATGCCGTACTTCACTTATTGTACGCACGTTTCTGGCACAAAGTATTGTATGATTTAGGTGTTGTTCCAACGAAAGAGCCATTCCAAAAACTGTTCAACCAAGGTATGATCCTAGGTGAAGGTAACGAAAAAATGAGTAAATCTAAAGGTAATGTTGTAAACCCTGACGAGATTGTAGCGTCACATGGTGCAGACACATTGCGTTTATATGAAATGTTCATGGGACCATTGGATGCCTCTATCGCATGGAGTGAAACAGGTCTTGATGGTGCACGTCGTTTCCTAGATCGTGTATGGCGTCTATTCGTGACAGAAGATGGCACGTTATCTGAAAAAGTGGCGGATGCACCAACGCCAAAATTAGAGCAAGTGTATCATCAAACAGTTAAGAAAGTGACAGACGACTTTGAGAAATTGAACTTCAATACAGCAATCAGTCAAATGATGGTATTTATTAACGAAGGCTACAAAGCAGAAGCAATTAACCGTATTTATATAGAAGGATTTGTTAAAATGTTAGCGCCAATCGCACCACATATCGGTGAAGAATTATGGGCGATTCTTGGTCATACACAAACAATCACATATGAACCATGGCCAACATATGATGAATCATTGCTTCAAGCAGATACAGTTGAAATTGTTGTTCAAATCAACGGTAAAGTACGTGCTAAACTTGAGATTTCAAAAGACACACCAAGAGAGGAAATGGAACGCATCGCATTAGCAGACGAAACGGTTCAAGCTAACTTAGAAGGCAAAGATATTAAAAAAGTCATTGCGGTTCCAGGAAAACTCGTAAACATTGTTGCAAAATAATAGGAGTGAGACGATGAAAGAAATTTCAATGGATCAATTAAAAGAACAGATTTTAAGTAATGAGCCAATTCATATTATCGATGTAAGAGAAAATGAAGAAGTTGCATTAGGTATGATTCCAAATGCGACACACATTCCAATGCAAGAAATCCCGCAACATATCAATGATTTTGATAAGGATAAAACATACTATATCGTTTGTGCGGCAGGTGCGCGCAGTGCGAGGGTAGTCGCATACCTTAACGACCAAGACATTGATGCTGTTAACGTTGATGGCGGTATGAATGCGTGGGGTGACGGTGATTTAACATATCCGGGTGTTTAACTTCAATATATAATAATATTAAAAAAGAGGGTGTCCACAGCGCGTGGTACATCCTCTTTATGTTTTATGCTTCTATTGAATCGTACGTGAATTGCCCAGCATAATAACCAGCAACATAACCAGTGACAAGGGCGCTTGTAATGTTATAGCCACCCGTGTATCCGTGGATATCCAGCACTTCTCCGCACAGGAATAAACCATCTTGTAATTTTGATGCCATTGTCGTTGGTATGATTTCTTTAATGGACACACCACCGCCTGTTACAAATGCTTTCTCGATAGGCAATGTACCATTAACTGTAAATGTAAATGCTTTAAATTGATGTGCCAAGTCATTGATTTGTTGCACGCTTAAATGATGATACGTTGTTTCTAAATCAATATGCGCTTGTTCCAATATAAAGTGTAAATAGCGTGTTTCAATGATACCTTTAAGGGCGTTTTTAATAATTTTGTCGGGTTGTTCTTTCAATAACTTAGTAATTTTTTGTTTAACTTCTTCCTCGTTCATATCTGGAAAAACATCTAATTGCATTTGTATGTCTTGACGTTTTTGTTGTTGCTGCTCTTTGTAAATAAATTGGCTACATCTAAGCGCTGCTGGGCCACTGATACCAAAATGCGTGAATAACATATCCATTTGGTGTGTAATGCGTTTTTTTCCATTTTTACGCAACACAGATAGGGCAACATCTTTTAAGCTGAGCCCTTTAAGCGTTTGTTCTCGAATAAATGGCTCGCTTGATCGGATAGGCACTTCAGTTGGGAATAAATCGGTAATCGTATGTCCAAAAACTTTGGCAAAATCATAGCCGTCACCCGTTGAACCAGTATGTGGCACACTCGTACCACCTGTAGCAATAACAACTGTACGTCCTTCATACTCTTTGCCATTCTCAAGTGTCACTGTATAGTGATTATCTGAAGCAGTAATGGCTGATACAGGACTATTTTCTAAAACTTCTACATGCTGTTTTTGTAGCTCAGCGATTAACACATCTAATACATCTTGTGATTTGTCCGTCACAGGGAACATACGCCCATGGTCTTCTTCTTTAAGTTTGAGGCCACGTGATTCAAAAAAGCGAATAATCGATTGGTTATCAAAAAGTGAAAAAGGGCTGTATAGAAACTTCCCATTCCCGGGGATATTTTTAATAATTTCGTCATACGGCAGATTGTTCGTCACATTACAACGACCGCCACCTGAAATTTTAAGTTTACGACCGAGTCCTTGCTTCTTTTCGATTAATAGCACACGCTGATGGTTCTGACTCGCTGATATAGCAGCCATAATACCACTAGGTCCACCACCAATGACAATAGTTTGATACATGAATTATATTCTCCTTCACTTTTATATATATAATGATTTTAACATAATCTGTTTATGTGTATAATGATGGTGTTATGCTATAATGAGTGTTCAAAAAATCAAAAGTAGGTTGATGATTCTATGAGTGAAAATAAGGAGTTAGTACGGGGGACGTTTTTATTAACTTTAAGTATTTTAATAACGAAAATATTAGGAATTCTATATATCATTCCGTTTTACCGTATCATTGGTGGTGCAGATAATCTCGCACCATTTAACTATGCATACGGCCCCTATAATATCGCGATAGCCGTCGCAACAGCAGGTGTGCCACTTGCCGCCTCTAAATATGTTGCGAAATATAATGCATTAGGCGCTTATCGTGTGAGTCAAAAATTGTATAAATCAAGTTTTGTTGTGATGAGTATTACCGGTGTGATTGGATTTATTGCGCTTTACGCATTATCTCCAACGATTGCATCAATCACAATTGCTAATAATACAGATAAAAATGCCGGTTGGACGGTTGAACAGATTACAAGCATTATCCGAACAATTAGTTTCGTCGTTATTTTTATTCCAGTATTAGCGACATGGCGTGGTGTTTTCCAAGGGTATAAATCAATGGGACCGACTGCCGTATCAGAAGTGACTGAGCAAATTGCGCGTATCATTTTCATTTTACTTGGTAGTTACCTTGTATTAAATGTATTTGATGGTTCTATGTTATTAGCCAATGGTATCGCAACATTCGGTGCTGCCATCGGTGCCATCGCCGGTATTTTAACGTTATGGTGGTATTGGATTAAACGTCGTAAGGGTATCCATGAAATGGTCGCATCCGATATGACAGGTATTGATGTGTCTTACACACAAATGTACAAAGAAATCATTTCTTACAGTATTCCGTTTGTAATTGTGAGTTTAAACTATCCATTATTTATGATTGTAGACCAGTTAACACATAACAATGCGTTAGAAGTTGCAGGTGTATCACATCGCATGCAAGATATGTTCTTCACAATTTTAAATATGACAACGAATAAAATTGTGATGATTCCGACATCGTTAGCAGCTGGTTTTGCTATCAGCTTAATTCCATTCATTACGAAAACGTATGAAGAAGGCAATTATAAAGAAATGCATAAGCAAATTCAGACCGCGATGGGCGTCCTTGCGTATATTACAGTGCCTGCAAGTCTAGGTATTATGGCGTTAGCGGTGCCACTTTATACAGTTTTCTATGAATATAGTATTGAAGGCAGTCGCTTATTGTTTATCTATGCACCCGTTGCGATTTTAATATCGTTACTTAGCGTAATTGCTTCGATGTTACAAGGTATTGATAAACAAAAATTAACAGTATTTATTATTTTAGGCTCTGTATTAATCAAATTGGCTTTAAACCATCCAATGATTGTGATGTTCCATACAGCAGGTGCGATTTTAAGTACAGCAATTGCCCTTACATTTGCGATTGTTTCGAGCTTACTTGTTCTTAGAAAATATGCTGGCTTTAAATTAGCAAACACAATATTAGATGTAGGACAAATTTTAATTTATGGCTTTATCATGATGATTGTTGTTGAACTTGTATACTACGGCTTACAATTCTTTATCTCACCAGCAAGCCAAGTGGGTGCACTGATTATTACAGTTGTTTGTGCCTTGATTGGTGTTATTGTATACGGTGTGATTACGATGAAAACACGTCTTGCCGATAAGTTTTTAGGCAACATTCCAAACAAACTACGTAGAAAGTTAGGTTGGCTTTAATGCGTCTTGACAAGTTTTTAGCGAATATGGGTGTTGGTACCCGTAATGAAGTCAAGGTATTGTTGAAAAAAGGGCAAGTGAAGGTGAACGGTGACATCGTCAAAAGTCCAAAGACAAAAATTGATGCAGCGCAAGATAAAGTGATGGTTGGTGGAGAACGAATCGGGTATGAACCTTATGTATATCTAATGTTGCACAAGCCTGCGGGTGTAATTTCAGCAACTGAAGATGACATACATCGTACAGTACTTGATCTAATTGATGACTACAAGCATTTGGCGTTGTTTCCGGTCGGTCGACTTGATAAGGATACGGAAGGCTTGTTGTTAATAACGAACGATGGCGCGTTTAACCATCGCATTATGAGTCCAAATAAACACGTGCCGAAACGATATTATGTCGAATTGGAAAAAGCTATTGTGCCAGAAGCTATTGAAGTATTTAAGGCAGGTATTGAACTTAAAGAAGGCTTGTTAAAACCGGCAGAACTTGAAATTCTTGAGCCGAGCAACACTGCACGTGTGACAATTCACGAAGGCAAATATCATCAAGTAAAGCGTATGTTTCATGCCGTAGATAATGAAGTCGTCTATTTAAAAAGAGAAGCGATTGGCGCGTTAGCACTTGATCCAACTTTAGCTAAAGGCGATTATCGCCAGTTAACACCTTCTGAAGTTGCACTTTTTGAAGATTAATGTTTAAGTTATGCACACTAAGGGAAAGTGTATTAAAACTTTACAGAGGTGATTACAATGGCAAAATCTAATCAAGTTATCAAAGCAATGATTGGTATTGGCGGTGCATTGGCAGCAGTGGCGCTTTCAAACAAAAGCAGACGTGATAAAGTGAAAGAAACATATCAAAATTATAAAGAAAATCCTGAAGACTATAAGCAACAGGTACAAGAGAAAGCATCACAATTAGGTAACATTGCGACGGATGAAATTAATAAAGTGAAAGAAGATCCGAAAGCATATGTTGATGCAATCAAACAAGGTCCAAAAGCTTTCTTGAATGAGAAAAAAGAACAGTTCTTACAAGATGATGCTGAGAAAGCAGAACGTAAAGAAGCGGATTTCGTAGGTGAGGGTGGCGGAGATCCATCACAAAACCTTAACGAAACGACAAAGGCAGTTTTGGAAAACAAAAATAAATAATGTTGATGCGTTATAAAAGGCTGGGACTTTGTATCCCGGTCTTTTTTGTTATAGTACCAGTTAGGTTGATATAGCTGTCTTCATTTAGTATACAGTTCTTTGTGATTATGCGCTTTTTTGTCAGTGTTCGAGAAGCAGGACTCTCGACAGGACTTCGCAATTCGACAAAATTTGGGAATCAATTTTGCTCATTGCTCGGGTTCTGCTCGATTCCTAAACGCTTCTCTCACAACCTCGTTTTTGAATATCATCGTTTCCTGATTGCTCGCTTGCCAAGGCGCCTCACTCCAACTAGGGAGCACTACAGAAGTCTCATCGGTATGCAAAGATTTCGTTGTAGTGTTTCGGCAAGGATGACTCGTTCACAATTTTTTTCAGTTCTGGTCGCCAGTGCGTAAACTATTTTGAACGCTAATTTGTCAGGAAATTTAAAATGATGTAGGTTTGTACTGTCGTTCGTCAAGAAAATCATGTAAAATAAAAAGTACAACTATTTTAGAAAGAAGCTGAGACGCATGTGGAGAGAGAAAGTAAAAGAGTATGAAGACCAAATTATCGAAGACTTGAAGGGGCTACTAGCAATTCCTTCTGTACGTAATGATTCAGAAGCAACGGCTGACGCACCTGTTGGACCAGGTCCTAAAGCAGCGCTGGAATATATGTATGAACTTGCAAAGCGTGATGGGTTTGAGACATTTGATACAGATCACTTAGCTGGACGCATCGAAGTCGGTAAAGGAGAAGAATTATTTGGTATTTTAGGTCATGTCGACGTTGTACCTGCAGGAAATGATTGGGATACAGATCCATTCACACCTGTCGTGACAGAAGATCGCGTGATTGCACGAGGCACGTTAGATGACAAAGGACCAACAATTGCTGCGTATTATGCCGTTAAAATTCTAAATGACATGAAGGTCGATTGGAAGAAACGTATCCATATTATTATCGGAACAGATGAAGAGTCTGATTGGAAATGTACAGATCGTTATTTTGAAACGGAAGAAATGCCAACGATTGGTATCGCACCGGATGCTGAATTCCCACTGATTCACGGAGAAAAAGGGATTACGACATTTGATATTCAGCAGACATCACTTGCACATGATGACGATGAGCCTGAGATTGAATTACATCGCTTAGTGTCTGGCGAACGTTATAACATGGTGCCGGATACTGCACAAGCTGATTTACTCGTTAAAGAGAATATGACGAATACGATTCAACAATTTGAAGCCTTTTTATCAGAGCATAAGCTGTCGGGGAATCATGAAGTTGAAAACGGCATTTTAAAACTAACTGTTTATGGAAAAGCTGTTCATGGTATGGATCCGTCAATTGGTGTAAATGCTGGATTATTCTTATTACATTTCTTGAATACACTTAACTTAGACCAAACTGCACGCAACTGGGCGGCGTTTAGTGAACGTTATCTTTATGAATCTCACTTTGGTGAAAAGATGGGCATGAAGTATCATACGGAACAGATGGGCGACTTAACGACGAATATTGGTATTTTAAATTATGACCAAGCGAATGGTGGCTCATTTGGTATCAATTTACGTTACCCTGAAGGTTTTGACTTCGAACAGGCGATTCAAGTGTTTGAAGATGAAATCAAAGCGCTCGGTTTTGAACTAAAAATAGGTAAAGTCCAACAACCACATTTCGTGGACCCAAGTGACCCGTTTATTCAAAAACTGTTAACTGCGTACCGTAATCAAACAGGAGATATGTCACCTTCATATACAATTGGTGGCGGCACATACGCACGTAACCTTGATAAAGGGGTAGCATTTGGCGCAATGTTTGACGACTCTGAAGATTTAATGCATCAAAAGAATGAATACATCACGAAAAAACAATTGTTCAATGCAACAAGTATTTATTTAGAAGCAATTTATTCTATTTGTGTGGAGGAATGAGTATGACAAAAATCTTAGTAAATGATGTGTTAGTTGAAGAGCAAGATGCAAAGGTCGCATACAACGATAGAGGTTATAACTTTGGCGATGGTATCTATGAATACGTGCGTTTATATGACAATAAGTTGTTTACCGCGAAAGAACACTTTGAGCGTTTGTTGAGAAGTGCACAAGAAATCGGGTTAGATATTGATTATACGGTGGAATCACTAACTGAGCTTGTGCGAAAGTTAGCAGAGGCAAATGGCGTGACTGACGGTGGTGTCTACATGCAAATTACACGTGGGGCAGCGCCAAGAGATCATGCGTTTCCAACACCACCTGTGGCACCTGTGTTAACAGCTTTTACAAAGTCTTATGAGCGTCCGTATGAAGAATTGAAAAATGGTGTTTCCGTTGTGACGACTGATGATGTACGTTGGTTGCGCTGCGACATTAAGAGTTTGAACTTACTCGGAAATGTTTTAGCAAAAGAATATGCGACGAAGTACAATGCTGAAGAAGCGGTACAACATCGCGATGGTATTGTAACGGAAGGTGCGTCTAGCAATGTGTATGCAATTAAAGATGGTGTAGTACATACGCATCCAGCAAATAACTTGATCTTAAACGGTATTACACGTCGCGTGATTCAATGGATTTGTGACGATGAAAACATCACATTCAATGAAGAACCATTTACTGTAGAGTTTTTAAAAGCTGCTGATGAAGTCATTATTTCGAGTACGTCTGCAGAAGTTATGCCAGTTGTGACGATTGATGGAGAACCAGTAAACGGCGGACAAGTTGGTCCAATTACACGTCAATTACAAGAAGGATTTGAACGCTATATCGCTTCACATTCACACTAAAAATTCTGACAATCTGCACGATAAAACAGAAATGAAATTTTCATGACATATTAAAACGACACACAAGTAAAACGACACATTTTGTGTTTGATTTTTGGTTGAAAAATAAGCGTAATAACTATACACTTATTAATGAGTCTAAAAATAGTACGTGGATAATTATTTGAAAATGAATGGCAATTAATAAAAGGGCTGGGACGTGTATCTCAGCCTTGAATAGGCTATTGGCGATAACGTGTGTGTGCGAGGTTTTATTTGATATGCATGCTATTTGCCGGGGTGGGACATTAAACGCTCATAATATTTATGAGTACACTGTCCCACTCCCTTTTCTCTTTGAAAGTGAGGTGAACATGTTGTGGAGCAGTTCTATCAGTTAGGTTGGACATTGGATTCAGCAGGTGGCGTGTCAGGTGAGGCATACATGGCTGAACAAGATGGACAGAAGTTATTTTTGAAAAGGAACTCAAATCCTTTTATTGCGGCGTTATCGGCAGAAGGTATTGTGCCAAAGCTCGTATGGACGAAACGTATTGAAACGGGTGAAGTAGTAACAGCACAGCACTGGAAAAATGGCCGTGAGCTTGAAGCGGATGAAATGGGTCAAGCGCGCGTGGCACAGTTATTAAAGAAAATCCATCAATCCCGACCATTACTGACGATGTTAAAACGTATGGAAATGGCACCTATCACACCGGAGATTATGTTGAATAAAATTAATGCATCGTTATCAAGAGAAGTTCTTACACACCACGTGGTAAGAAAGGCATTGACGTATTTAGAAGATCATATGCCTGAATTAGATGCGAGATTTTATACGGTCGTACACGGTGATGTAAACCATAACAATTGGTTGCTGTCAGATAAGGATGAATTATTCCTTGTTGACTGGGAAGGTGCAATGATTGCGGACTGGGCAATCGATATTGGTATGCTGCTTTACAATTATGTTCCTGAAAGCCAATGGTCTGAATGGTTAGATACTTATGGCGTGAAAGAGACAATGGATCTCAAAAAACGCATGAAATGGTATACCGTCATTCAGTCGATTGGTATGGTTCAATGGAGTGAAGAGCACAAGCGCTTTAAAGAAATGAACACATGGCTTGAGTTTTTAAATGATGTCATGACAAGTAATTTATTTATATAAGGAGTTATAATCATGAGAATGCGACATAAGCCATGGGCTGAAGATTATTTGCGTGAGCATCCAGAGATTGTAGACATTGATTGCGATCATGCAAATTCTGTGTCACAGTGGTTCGATAACGACCATCCGATCCATATTGAAGTAGGTTCGGGTATGGGGCAGTTCATTACAACGCTTGCTTCACAAAACCCACACATTAACTATATTGCGATTGAACGCGATAAGAATGTGATGATCCGCGTATTGGATAAGGTGAGAGATAAAGGTCTCACGAATATTAAATTGTTGTGTAATGATGCGGTCGTGTTAACGGATTATTTCGCAACAAATGAAGTTGCGCGTATTTATTTAAACTTCTCTGATCCGTGGCCTAAAACACGTCACGCTAAAAGAAGATTGACGTATCACACATTTTTAGCGATTTATCAACAAATTCTACATGAAGATGGCGATATTCATTTTAAAACAGACAACCGTGGTTTGTTTGCGTATAGTTTAGAAAGTATGTCGCAATATGGCATGTATTTTACAAAAATCAATTTGAACTTGCATGAAGAAGATGCAGAAGATAATATCGAAACTGAATATGAGCATAAATTTGCAGAAAAAGGGTCGCGAATTTATCGCATGGAAGCAAAATTCCACGCGCCAAAAGCATAAACTTTGCGTCTAAAACATCACTCACAAAATGGAGAGTGGTGTTTTTTGCATTTTATTTGATGAACAGCCTTCAATATCGCTAAAATAGAAGTAATGATAGGGGGAATGCGTGATGAAACTAGGTAAATTCCAAATTGATGTGCTCAACGGTGGCGATGTCAAAATGGATGGAGGTGCAATCTTTGGTGTGGTACCGAAACCATTATGGGCGAAAAAGTATCCGTTCAATGACAACAACCAAGTGCCATTATCGACGCATCCAATCTTAATTAGAACGGACGACTGTAACATGATTATTGATGCGGGTATCGGTAATGGTCGGTTGACTGATAAGCAAAAACGCAATTATGGTGTTGGTCAAGAAGCAGATATTGAAAAAAGCTTGGCACAATACGACTTAACACCTGCAGACATTGATCTCGTGTTAATGACACATATGCATTTCGATCATGCGACTGGTTTGGTGGATGAAGAAGGACATGCAACGTTTCCAAATGCACAGCACGTGATTCAACAAGATGAGTGGCACGAGTTTGTCAGTCCTAATATTCGTAGTAAGGCAACATATTGGCCGGCGAACAGAGGCGATTATGAAGTGCGTACGATTTTATTTGAGAAAACATACACACCGTACCCTGGTATTACAATGACACATACAGGTGGTCATAGCTTTGGTCATGCGATTATTGAAATTGAAAGTGAAGGACAGAAAGCGGTCCACATGGCGGATATTTTTCCGACAGTTGCACATGTGAATCCATTGTGGGTTTCTGCATATGATGACTATCCAATGCAGTCGATTCGCGCAAAAGAGCGTCTCACGAAACGCTATATTTTAGAAGATTATTGGTTTTTGTTTTATCATGATATTAATTATTTGGCTGCGAAGTTTGATACAGATGGCAAAACAATTAAAGAAACGATTGAACGACCAAAATTTGAATAGGCATCAAAAAAGGGACACAACGTGCATACAACCATCCTAACGTGGTGGTTGCACATGTTGTGTCCCTTAGTCGTATTAAACTTCAATAATGTCTATAACTTGACCATCATATGCATCAGCAATAAAAGTATAGTGGTAAACTTTACCATTACGCAGTGCACTAATGCCGCCTTTATAGACTTCATACTCGATTCCAAACTTGCGATAAAGTGTTGGCTCATAGACAATGTATGAACCCGTGACATTTTGAAAATAATCTTTTACGGATGCAATCACTTTCTCTGCAGGGTAATAACTTTGTTTGTTTTTATTTAGTGTATAAAAATAACTACCTGTCATCAGAATCCCAATTGTAATAGGAATCATCAGTGGCCATTTTTTCTTTGTATTTCTCAATTACATCGCCCCCATGAAAACATATTTCTAGTGTACCACAGCTGAGATGTTATACTAAAGTAAGAATGTAAGAGAAAAAAATAGGGGAGCGTGTGTCTATGACAGAAAGTACATTACAACATATAAAAAAACTGACTGAAATGCATGGTGCACCTAACTTTGAACATCGTGTTCGTGACTATATGAAGCGTGCGATGACACCGTATGTCGATGGCTTTGTTGATGATCGTATGGGTGGTTTTTATGGTGTGAAAAAAAGTGCGAATCCAAATGCACAGCGTGTGATGGTAGCGGCGCATATGGACGAAATTGGGTTTATGATTACGGAGATTACTGCACAAGGTTTTATTAAGTTCACAGCATTAGGTGGTGTCGCGAATGATATTTGGCAAGGGCAACGCTTAAAAGTGTTAACACAGCAAGATGAAGAAGTTGTAGGGGTCGTTGCGAATATTCCTAAACATTTTAGAACGGGGCAGGAAGGTGCACCGAAAATTGAAGATTTGTTATTGGATATTGGTGCGACATCGCCTGAAGAAGTGGCGGAACGTGGGATTGTGATTGGCGATCCGATTGTACCACATACCGAACTTATTCAATTGTCGGAACATCGATTTGCGGCTAAGGCATGGGATAACCGTTATGGCTGTGTGATTGCAATCGAACTGTTAGAACAACTTAAAGACGTTGAATTGGACTTTGATTTGTACGTAGGTGCCAACGTCCAAGAAGAAGTCGGTTTACGCGGTGCACGTGTAGCAGCAAACTTAATTAAGCCGGATATTGCATTTGTTGTCGACTGCTCGCCGGCTAACGATATGAAAGGACGTCAAGGGCTCTCTGGCGTACTTGGAGACGGTGCATTGTTGCGTATTAAAGATGGTACAATGTTATTGAAACCAGCATTCAAGCAATTTTTAATTGACGTTGCAGAAACACATAATATTCAATATCAACATTACATCTCACCAGGTGGTACAGATGGTGGTGCAATCCATCAATCAGGCATCGGTGTACCAACCGCGGTTATTGGTGTATGCGCACGTTATATCCATAGTTCTGATGCGGTATTTGATATTCGTGACTATGCAGCGGCGAAAACGTGGTTATCACAATCTGTCCAAGCATTGGATGCACAAGTCATTTCAAAATTACAGTATGAAATCTAAATAAAAGGAGTGTTGTTAACATGAAGCAACTTGAAAATATTGAACAATATGAAACGTATAAACAAAAGGAAACAGTTTTTCTATTTACGGCAGATTGGTGCCCAGATTGCCGCGTCATCGAGCCAGGATTACCAGAAATTGAAGCGAAGTTTACACAATTTGAATTTGTATCTGTAGATCGCGATCAATTTATCGACTTAGCGATTGAAGAAGGTGTTATGGGTATTCCAAGTTTCTTAGTGTATAAAGCAGGCGAACGTGTTGGGGATTATATCGGTAAAGAACGCAAGACAATTGAACAAATTGATGCATTTTTAAGCCGATTTTAAGCTTTCACGAAGAAGGTAGTAGTGGATCAGCGTGCACTTTCTGAAGCCCACTTAACCTTGTCGAGGTGGGACAATAGAATCTTTTTAGAAAAACTGAGATTCCTGTCTCACGCTGAAGATGTAAAGACACAATTACAAAGCAAGATTTCAACCCTTGGGACGCACGTTTTTTCTAGTCCTAAGGGTATATTTATTGTAAACTAATATAAGGCATGAAATTAGGAGTGAAAAAATGAATGTCTTTAAAATGAGAGATTTATTAAAAACACGTTTGAGTAATCTAGAAGTAGGTTTTCAATTCAATCGTGATAAAGAATCACTAAGAATTTATCGCACGGATAATCAAAAAGGTGTGACAGTCAAGCTTTCACCGATTGTTGCGAAATACAATAAAGGACAGCAACAAATCGTTGAAGAAATTGTGTACTATGTTGAAGAAACGATTGCACAAATGCAAGATGAATCAACGAAGACACTGGATGATATTCAAATTTTACCTGTGATTCGTGCGACAAGTTTTCACGAAAAAACACCTGAGGGTCATCAATTCCTAACAGATGCCCATACGGCTGAGACACGTATTTACTATGCGCTAGATTTAGGTAAGTCGTATCGTCTCATTGATGATAAAGTGTTAGAAGATCTTGGACTTACTGCGCAACAAGTGAAAGAAATGGCATTGTTTAATGTGCGTAAGTTAGATATTTCTTACAAAACGGATGAAGTCAAAGGAAATATATTCTATTTCTTTAATACGAATGATGGCTATGATGCGAGTCGAATTTTGAATAAACAGTTACTACAAGACTTCGAGGCGAAATGCCAAGGCGAGATGTTAGTGGCTGTACCGCATCAAGATGTGCTGATCATTGCGGACATTCGCAATCATACAGGTTATGATGTTATGGCGCATATGACCATGTCATTTTTTACAAATGGTTTAGTGCCGATTACATCATTATCGTTAAGCTATCATGATGGAAAATTTGAACCGATTTTTATATTAGGCAAAAACAATAAACAAAAGTCCGCGCAAGAGCCGAATGTTGTGCAACATTTGCGTGCGACAAAAGATACAGAAACGGATGAATAGGAGAGAAAACAATGAATTTATTTTACAATCCAACAGGTGTTGGCGACGTAGCATTTGTACAATTAGAAGTGGTAGAAGGCCCGTTTGAATACGAAAGAACTGGCGATGTTGTGACGATTAAAAAAGATGACAAAGTTGTAGGATTTAATATTTTCAAAGCTGCTGAATCATTGAACATTGAGGGTGTAGGACATATTAAAATGACAGATGCGTTGTTATCTGACATTCAAGCAGCACTTCAAGCGTCTGGTGTTAATGCAGAATTAGATGTTGATTTATCACCAAAATTTGTCGTTGGTTATGTACAAGAAAAAGAGAAACATCCAAATGCTGACAAATTAAGTGTATGTAAAATTGATGTCGACACTGAAGTTTTACAAATTGTGTGTGGTGCACCAAACATTGAGCAAGGGCAAAAAGTTGTCGTTGCAAAAGTAGGTGCGGTAATGCCAAGTGGTATGATTATTAAAGATGCAGAATTACGTGGCGTGCCATCAAGTGGTATGGTGTGCTCTATGAAAGAGTTGGATTTACCGAATGCGCCACAAGAAAAAGGGATTATGGTTTTAGAAGATTCGTATCAAGTAGGACAAGCATTTTTTGAAGAATAAGGAGAGGGTGTGAACTCATGAGTTGGTTTGACAAATTATTTGGCGAAGATGATAAGTCTGCAACGACACGTCGTTCATCCCAAAAACGTTCACAACACCAATCTTCACAAGAGACGTCACAGGGGCTTATCCCGCAAACGAATGATGTCTATCAACGACCGAGAGGGAAGTTTCGCTTTCCGATAGATATGCATGATGCGCATCATACAATGGATGAAACGGATATGGCACATACGACAAGTCAACAGACTGAACCTGCACATAGACATAGTGATCAGCGTCCGTCGTATACACTCGATAGAAGGCAACGAAGACATCGCAATGGTGTGCGTGTGAAAGGAACTGAGACACCATCAGCGTCTGATTTACAAGTGTCACGTAGCAATACGCTGTCTACACATTATCGCCGTCCATCGACGACATATCGTGCAAATGGTGCGCGTGATACGGCAGCGACACGTCAACAAGAAACACGACCAGCATACCATCGTCCTGACTTCAAAGCGTCTGAAGTACCATCAGCAATCTTTGGAACGAAAGCACGTCGTGAGATTAAGAATAGTGGGTTAAAGCAACCACAAAATACGCAAGCGAATGATGGACATACAACGCGTGATGTGACGAAAACAACACGTCAAGCACCTGTAAAGCGTCCATCATCTACAAGTCAACGTAGTAAAAAGCAAGCAACACCAAACTATTCTAAGCGTGATAACACAATTAATATTGAGAATATCTATGCGTCTCAAATTGTTGAAGAGATTAGGCGTGAGCGTGAAAAGAAAGTACTACAAAAGAAACGCTTTAAAGAATCATTAGAGCAAAAGAAAGCAGCACAACAACAGGATGACAGTTCCGATATTCAACAAGCAATTGATGCCATGCATGCGCAACAGGCGAAACAATTGCTAGGTGCTGCATATGACATGGACGATACAGACAATCGTGATGTTTCGGAAGTGTTAGAAAGTGTGAAGCAACTAGAAGTGGCCACGCAAGATGATTCAGCAAATGAGTATGAAGATCAATACCAATACGAAGAAGTTGACTTGTCACAATATGCAGATGAGCACGATGAAGTACAAGACAGTGTTGAAGACACAAATTCAGCAGATGTAGCGACGGTTGAAGCACCTAAGAATATTGAAAGTGCACATGACGACATTGATCAACATGATACTGTGCAGATGGATGACAGTGCTGACATGACACAAGGTGTGGTTAACGAACCTGTCTCAGAAGCCACAGAAGTGCAAAATGCTGACGATGCGACGTCGGACTTTGACACGCATGACTTTGAAGACAACACTGAAATGTTACATGAAGAAGATATTAAGAATGATGCATCAGCTGTTGTATCGGACGAACCTAACGATGGAACGACTGAGCGTGACGAACAAGCAAAACGATCTGTTGTAGCACCAATCTTGAAACCAACTGTTGCTCAACATGGTGAATCAACAGTCGATATGCGTGACGATGAAGCGCAAGTAACGACGCAAGATACAGTCGACGAAACAGATGTATCGACTGCGAGTGATGTTGAAGATGCTACAGAACGTGACGTTGATGAGCAAGTGGACGAAGCTGCAGTGGTGCAGGACGAGCCAGCGCATGTCGAAGCGGATGATGCGGAAGCAGCGCAAGGCGAAACAGCTGAGTCGGCTGAGCCGGTACAAGCTGTTGAAGCAACGCGCCCAACACCTATCAGACGTAAGGCGAAACCTTTTAATGTTGTGATGACACCATCAGACAAGAAAAGACATATGGAACGTCAACAACAGCAACGACAAGTAACACCGCACAGGCAAGCGACACCGATGAAGAATGCGTCGTCTGAACAACAGACAGTGCAACGTGGTTCTGAGCGTGTCACGAGCCCGGAACTTGTTGATACGACAACTGGGCAAGGCAGCGAAAAACCTAACACGCCAGTTGCGGAGAAGAAGATACGTCGAGGTCCAATGATTCATTTACCGAGTCTTGATTTATTAGATGCACCGGAAGTTCATGAACGTGATGAAACATGGATTGCAGAGAAGAAACAAGAGTTAAATGACGCATTTTACTATTTCAATGTGCCTGCAGAAGTCGTTAATGTCATTGAAGGACCAAGTGTGACACGTTTTGAACTGTCTGTTGAAAAAGGTGTGAAAGTATCACGTATTACAGCGTTACAAGACGATATTAAAATGGCACTTGCCGCAAAAGATATTCGTATCGAAGCACCAATTCCTGGTACAAGTCTCGTTGGTATTGAAGTGCCAAATCAAAACCCAATGAAAGTGAATTTACGTGCGATTATTGAGTCGGAAAGTTTTAAAAACGCATCTTCAAAATTAACCGTTGCGATGGGTAATCGTATTAATAATGAACCGTTGTTAATGGATATTGCTAAGACACCGCACGCCCTTATCGCAGGTGCAACGGGTTCAGGTAAGTCAGTATCTATTAACAGTATTTTAATTTCATTACTTTATCGCAATCACCCTGAAGAGTTGAAATTATTGCTGATTGATCCGAAAATGGTTGAACTAGCACCTTATAATGACTTACCACACCTTGTGGCACCCGTTATTACGGATGTTAAAGCAGCAACGCAAAGCTTGAAATGGGCAGTTGAAGAGATGGAAAGACGATACAAACTGTTTGCTCAAGCACACGTGCGTAACATTACAGCTTTCAATAAAAAAGTGAGTTACGATCAACGCATTCCTAAGATTGTGATTGTCATTGATGAGTTGGCCGACTTGATGATGATGGCACCACAAGAAGTTGAACAATCAATTGCACGTATCGCTCAAAAAGCGCGTGCATGTGGTATTCATATGTTAGTCGCAACCCAACGTCCATCGGTGAATGTTATTACAGGATTAATCAAAGCAAATATTCCTACTCGAATCGCATTTATGGTATCATCAAGTGTGGATTCAAGAACAATTTTAGATAGTGGCGGTGCAGAACGTTTACTAGGCTATGGCGATATGTTGTATCTTGGAGGTGGCATGAACAAGCCAATCCGTGTTCAAGGTACATTTGTGTCAGATGACGAAATCGATCGCGTTGTGGACTTTATTAAAGCACAACGTGGACCGGAATATTTATTCCAAGAGCAGGAGTTATTGAAGAAAACGGAAACACCTGCTAAAGATGAGCTTTTTTATGAAGTGTGTGAATTTATGGTGCGTGAACAGAGTATATCCACATCACTGATTCAACGTCATTTCCAAATAGGTTATAATCGTGCAGCGCGCATTATTGATCAATTAGAACAATTAGGATACATTTCCGGGGCGAACGGTTCAAAACCGAGAGATGTTTATCTTACAGAATCAGAGTTAAGCGAACTATAAAAAACAGAAAGGAGCGATTGTGTCATGACGAAATACCATTTTGTCGGTATCAAAGGATCTGGTATGAGCTCATTAGCCCAAATTTTATTTGATTTAGGTCATGAAGTACAAGGTTCTGATATCGAAGGATACGTATTTACGGAAATCGCATTAAAAAACAAAGGGATTACGATTTTACCCTTCACAGCAGAGAATATTAAAGAGGGGTTAACCGTTATACAGGGAAATGCTTTCGCTGATACACATGAAGAAATCGCTCGAGCACACGAACTCGGACTGAAAGTAATACGCTATCACGACTTTTTAAGTGAGGTAGCGAATCAATACACATCTGTTGCTGTAACAGGTGCGCATGGAAAAACATCAACAACTGGCTTGTTATCGCATGTGATGAATGGCGATAAAAAGACATCATTTCTTATTGGTGATGGTACAGGTATGGGCTTACCTCAAAGTGAATATTTTGCGTTTGAAGCATGTGAATATCGCCGTCATTTCTTAAGTTATGCGCCGGATTACGCAATTATTACAAATATTGACTTTGATCATCCTGATTATTTTAAAGATGTTGATGATGTCATTGACGCGTTCCAAGGCATGGCAAAAAATGTTAAAAAAGCTTTAATTGCATGGGGAGATGACCCACATGTTAAATCAATTAAGGTAGATGTGCCTGTCTACTACTACGGTTTTGACGAATCAATGGATGTTTATGCGAAAAACATTAAAATAACAGATCAAGGTACAGAATTCGATGTTTACGTAAGAGGCGAATTCTATGATCATTTTATTTCACCACAATATGGTGATCATACGATTTTAAATGCGTTGGCCGTCCTAACAATCGTTTATTTAGAAAAACTAGATGTTGAGAATATTAAAGAGGCATTAATTACATTTGGTGGAGTGAAACGTCGCTTTAATGAGACGTTCGTACACAATCAGGTGCTCGTTGATGATTATGCACACCATCCGAGAGAGATTAGTGCTACAATTGAAACAGCTAGAAAAAAATATCCAAATAAAGAAGTTGTTGCGATATTCCAACCGCACACTTTTTCAAGAACGAAAGCATTTTTAAATGAGTTTGCTGAAGTACTCAACCTTGCAGATCAAACATACTTATGTGATATCTTTGGTTCAATTCGTGAAAATGATGGCGAATTAACAATCAATGATTTATTAGCACTTGTTGATAATGGACAACTCATCTCTGAAGCGGATGTGTCTGTATTGAAGAAACATGACAATGCGGTCCTTCTCTTCATGGGAGCGGGAGACATTCAAAAAGTACTAAAAGCATATATGGAAGAAGTGGGGATTGACCCTGTATTCTAATGTTTGACCTTGACAAGAATGGGTATTTATATAAAATATATAGCATAATTAAATGTCATTAGGAGGCGTTTTTGAATGGAATGGATTTTACCAATCGCAGGGATTATTGCTGCAGTTGCTTTTTTAATTTTAGCTATCGGTATCGTTGCAGTATTAGTATCTGTCAAAAAGAACTTAGATCATGTTGCTAAAACACTTGATGGTGTAGAAGGACAAATTCAAGGTATTACACGTGAATCTACAGACTTATTACACAAAGCCAATCGTTTAACTGAAGATATCCAAGACAAAACAAACCGCTTAAACTCAGTGGTTGATGCAGTAAAAGGTATCGGGGACTCAGTTCAAACATTAAATGGTTCAGTTGATCGTGTGACACACTCAATCACACACAACATTTCACAAAATGAAGATAAAATCTCTCAAGTTGTACAATGGTCAAATGTTGCAATGGAAATTGCTGACAAATGGCAAAACAGACAAAATCGCCGCAACCACGTTGCAAAGAAATAGGTTGTTATTTCGCAGAGCGCGATGAAGACACAATTTAATAATGAATATAGAATAGGACTGACAGAATATTTGTTTCAGTCCTATTTTTTTAAAACCAAAAAGGTGGTATTCTATAATAAAGTAGGGTTTGGGTAGAATTTTTGAGAAAAAGGCTTTTGCCACCCAAGCAAAGTGGATTAATCGTGATAATGTCAAGGAGGACGGAGAGAATGGAAAATAAAGAACATACACAGTTTTCGCAAAGCAATGAAGCAAATCATAATTTAGATTTTGCGGTAAGCTTTATTGCGGGAACACTTATTGGAAGTGTCGTAGGTTACGCTGTGAAACCTTTTGTGACACACGTTGTTAATTATACGCAAGAACATGAATTAACGAATGTGAGCAAGCAATCACAAAAAATTCGTCAAGAAGCATTGCGTAAAGCTGAAGAAATCAAAGGTAAAGCACAACAGATTAAAGCGGATGCACTTCATAAGAAAGAGGATCAACTAGATGAGCCAACTGTTGCACAACGCGAAGCACAACAGCGTGCAATTAGAAGTGAAGTAGATTCTGATCGACTTGAAGCACCAACAAAACCAACGTATCATTTCAGTGAAAAGAAAGATAAACCGGTTGAATTAGCAACATTAAAAACGCGTCATCAAACAATGTCTGATGCAGGCACTGTCGAGACAGTCGAACCGTCAACAGAACCAAAAGAAGAAGTAGCGGTGTCGTCATTAGCAGCAATGCGTCAAGCGATGGCAGCTGATAAGCCAGTAGCTACACCAGAAAAAGCTGTAGAAGACAAACCAAAAGCAGCAGAAAAAGAAGAAGTAGCAGTATCATCATTAGCAGCAATGCGTCAAGCAATGGCAGCTGATAAGCCAGTAGCTACACCAGAAAAAGCTGTAGAAGACAAACCAAAAGCAGCAGAAAAAGAAGAAGTAGCAGTGTCGTCATTAGCAGCAATGCGTCAAGCAATGGCAGTTGATCAACCGGTAGCTACACCAGAAAAAGCTGTGGAAGACAAACCAAAAGCAGCAGAAAAAGAAGAAGTAGCAGTGTCGTCATTAGCAGCAATGCGCCAAGCCATGGCAGTTGATAAGTCAGCTGAAGCATCGGAACAACCAAAGTCGGTTAACAATGCATCATCAGAAAAGAAAGTACAAAAGTCTTATGTGAAGAAGCCGGTAACTACAGTTGAACAACGTGTAGAACAAACACACCGTGAAGCAAGATTTGAAAATGGTGTGATTACACATGAAAAACCAAGTCAGGCGAAAAAAACAGCAACACGTAAAAAGCCGACACAAGCTAAGAAATCTACGCCACGTAAAAAGGCCACACAGGCGAAAAAAGCGACTGCGAAGAAAACACCAGCGAAAAAGACAGCACCAAAGAATTCACAAGCAAAGACGGCGTCAAAAAATTCGCAAGCTAAGACAGCACCAAAGAAAGCGACAACTTCAAAATCAGCAACGCAAAAATCAACGCAAGAGAAAGTAAAGAAAACAACGAATAAAGTTGAAAAACATACATTTAAAAAATAATGATGTATCATTGAAATATATGAGATTGTCTAAGTCACTGACGTAGGGTGAGATGCCGAAATCGTCAGTGACTTTTTTTGATGAGAATTTTCGAAAAATTTAATAAATATTTGGTTTGAAAGGTTGCAAAAGCGATTTATACCTGTTAATATACTAAATATCCAATAAAGCTTTTTATCGCTTTAAAGTATATAAGAAATTCGTTGAGGTGACAAATATGACAAACAAGTTAGAACTATACAGAGCAGAAATAGAAGAAATCAACGACCAAATACTTGATTTATTATCCAGAAGAGGTCATTTGGCGCAAAAGATTGGAGAAGAAAAGCGCAAGCAAAGTACGGTAATTTATGATCCGCAACGTGAAAAAGAAATGTTGAATACTTTGATTGATAAAAACCAAGGTCCGTTTAATGATAATGTCATCAAACAATTGTTCAAAGAAATCTTCAAAGCATCGACAGACTTACAAAAGTCAGATAATGAAAAGCACTTATATGTGTCACGTAAATTAAAACCAGAAGATACAATTGTCCAATTTGATAACGGTGGTATCATTGGACAAGGACATAAATCATTTGTCTTCGGTCCATGTTCTGTTGAGTCTTACGAGCAAGTTGAAGCCGTCGCGAAAGACTTGCATGCGAAGGGCGAAAAGTTCATTCGCGGTGGTGCATTTAAACCAAGAACGTCACCTTATGATTTCCAAGGTTTAGGTGAAGAAGGTCTACAAATTTTAAAACAAATTAAAGATAAATATGATTTAAATGTTGTCAGTGAGATTGTACATCCAAATCATTTTGAATTAGCAGATCAATACTTAGACGTCTTCCAAATCGGTGCACGTAATATGCAAAACTTTGAATTATTAAAAGAAGCTGGACGTACAAACAAACCAATTTTATTAAAACGTGGTTTATCAGCTACAATTGAAGAATTTGTATACGCAGCTGAGTACATTGCATCTCAAGGTAATCAAAATATCATTTTATGTGAACGCGGCATTCGTACATATGAAAAAGCAACACGTAACACACTTGATATTTCTGCAGTACCAATCTTAAAACAAGGCACACATTTACCAGTACTTGTAGATGTAACACATAGTACAGGACGTAAAGACATTATGTTACCAGCAGCCAAAGCAGCGTTAGCAATTGGCGCGGATGGTGTGATGGCAGAAGTACACCCAGAGCCTTCTGTAGCATTAAGTGACAGCGGCCAACAAATGGATCTAAATGAGTTTAATACATTCTACAATGAAATTAAGCCGTTATCTGAAATGTACAATCAGAAGAAATTAAAATAAAAGCAATAAATGAATAACTTAAACACTTTACTGGAAAGTTATGCGTTTTCGTGGCACAATGAAATCTTTAGAGCGTCAGATTTCATTGTGTCACTTTTTGTGTAAAGAACAATAACTTACTTATATACATAAATTATAAAATTTCTTTTATTTCAATGAATAAAATTGACAAATAATTGACAAGAAAGCGTTTTATATTTCATCCGTAAGTGAAGTGTGTTAAACTTTGAAAATGATATGAAAACAGACTACAATAATATAGGTAACGCTTACAAGGAGGTTAAAAATTACAATGACAGTAACAATTTATGATGTTGCACGTGAAGCGAAAGTTTCTATGGCGACCGTGTCACGTGTTGTGAACGGCAATCAGAATGTAAAGCCGGCCACACGTGATAAAGTGAATGAAGTAATAAAACGATTGAATTATCGCCCAAATGCAGTGGCTAGAGGTCTCGCAAGCAAACGTACGACAACAGTGGGTGTGATTATTCCTGACATCTCAAATATATATTATTCAGAGTTGGCGCGTGGTATTGAAGATATCGCAACAATGTATAAATATCATACGATTATTTCAAATTCTGATGATGATCCGAAGAAGGAACGTGAGATTTTTAATAATCTTTTAAGTAAACAAGTGGATGGTATCATCTTCTTAGGTGGAACAATTACTGAAGAAATTCAAGAACAAATTAGTAAATCATCAGTTCCTGTGGTTGTATCAGGTACAAATGGTAAAGAAGCTGATGTTGCATCTGTTAATATTGATTTTGTCAAAGCAAGTGAACAAGTGACGGAGAAATTACTTGAAACAGGTGCGAAAAAGTTTGCCTATATTGGTGGCGGCTATTCAAAAGTTGCACAAGAAGAGGTTGCTAAAGGTTTAGAAAACACGTTGAAAAAACATGGCTTATCAGTAGACGAACATTTAGTGTATGTTGGTAATGAAACATATCAAGATGGTTTACGCGCATTTGAAGCAATTAGTGAATACAAACCAGATGCGGTGTTATCAATTAGTGATGAGCAAGCAATTGGTGTCGTACATGGTGCGTTAGACCACGGTTTACGTGTACCAGAAGATATTCAAGTTGTGAGCTTTAATAACACACGTTTAGTTGAAATGGTACGTCCACAATTATCAAGTGTCATTCAGCCACTTTATGATATTGGTGCAGTAGGCATGCGTTTATTAACGAAATACATGAATAAAGAAGAAATTACTGAACAGAACGTGACACTACCACATACGATTCGTTATCGTGGTACAACTAAATAATGAGTAATCCAAAGCAATGTAGCCACGTGTTACATTGTTTTTTTGGTTACTTCAATCTTTTAAATCTTCAAGTATCGAACAATATAAAGATAAAATAGATAATAAAATTGCTTTTTCGACAGAATTTGACATTTAATACAATGAATCTCCTGATATTGTTCGACATTTACAAGGGAGTTCGCTATTATTAGAAGTGGATAGAATTTACAGAATTATATGTTTACATCTAATTTTAAATGAATAAATTAAGGGGCTGAATAATGTGAGTCATTTATCAGATTTAGAGATTGCAAATCAAGCAACATTAAAACCTATTAAGGAGATTGCTGATAAAGCTGGAATTGCTGAAGAAGCTTTAGAACAATACGGACACTATAAAGCAAAAATTGATATTTCTAAAGTTCAACCAAGAGGCGGTAAAGGGAAAGTTGTACTTGTGACAGCGATGAGTCCAACGCCAGCAGGTGAAGGGAAGTCAACAGTGACTGTCGGCTTAGCGGATGCATTCCAACATATCAATCAAAATGTGATGGTGGCATTACGTGAACCTGCACTTGGACCTACTTTTGGTATTAAAGGTGGCGCAACAGGTGGCGGTTATGCGCAAGTTTTACCAATGGAAGATATTAACTTACACTTCAACGGTGACTTCCATGCGATTACTACAGCAAACAACGCATTATCTGCATTTATCGATAACCATATTCATCAAGGCAATGCTTTAGGTATCGACCAACGTCGTATTGAATGGAAACGTGTATTAGATATGAACGACCGCGCATTACGACAAGTGGTTGTTGGCTTAGGTGGACCAACGCAAGGGGTACCACGTGAAGACGGTTTTAACATTACAGTCGCTTCTGAAATTATGGCGATTCTATGCTTAAGTACAGATATTATGGACTTAAAAGCAAGCATTGCAAAAATTACTATCGGTTATACGCGTGATCGCAAACCTGTAACAGTTAAAGATCTCGGCGTTGAAGGTGCGCTTGCGATGATCTTAAAAGATGCGATTAAGCCAAACTTAGTACAAACAATGGAAGGTACACCTGCATTGATTCACGGTGGTCCATTCGCCAATATCGCGCACGGTTGTAACTCTATTATCGCAACAGAAACAGCACGTAACTTGGCTGACATTGTCGTAACAGAAGCAGGTTTCGGTTCTGACTTAGGTGCTGAGAAGTTTATTGACATCAAAGCGCGTAAAGCCAATTTCGAACCAGATGCAGTTGTACTTGTTGCAACGATTCGTGCGCTTAAAATGCACAGCGGTGTTGCTAAAGATAACTTAAAAGAAGAAAATGTTGAAGCAGTTAAAGCAGGTATTGCCAACCTTGACAGACATGTAAACAATATTCGCAAGTTCGGTGTTGAACCAGTTATTGCTTTAAATGCCTTTATTCATGATACAGACGCAGAATTTGAAGCTGTACAACAATGGGCAAAAGACAATGATGTACGCTTATCTTTAACGGAAGTATGGGAAAAAGGTGGCGCTGGTGGTGTCGACCTTGCTCAAAAAGTGCTTGAAGTAGTTGAACAACCGCAAAACTTTAAACATTTATATGATTTAGAGCAACCTTTAGAAGCTAAAATTGAAACAATCGTTAAAGAAATTTACGGCGGTTCAAAAGTAACATTTACATCAAAAGCGCAAAAACAATTAAAACAATTTAAAGACAATGGTTGGGATCATTACCCAATTTGTATGGCTAAAACACAATATTCATTCTCAGACGATCAGACACGCTTAGGTGCACCATCGGACTTTGAAATCACGATTCGTGAACTTGAAGCCAAAACAGGTGCAGGCTTTATCGTTGCATTAACAGGGGCGATTATGACAATGCCAGGTTTACCGAAACAACCTGCCGCATTAAAAATGGACGTGACTGAAGACGGACATGCCATTGGTTTATTCTAAGTTGAATATATAAAAATAAGGAAAGTCGCTACAATGATATGTAGTGGCTTTCCTTATTGTCGTTACGGATTCAGATGTTGCGGAATATTGTATGTGAGCGCTTCTTCATATTCTTTATGCGTAATCATTTGTTCAATTAACATACGTTTAAGTACGTAGCGTTGTCGATTAATAGAAGGCGCCATTTCACTTTTAGGACGCAATTGACCATGTTGATCAAATGGTGTGTAATAATATGGACTTTGCAGTAATCCAGTAATATAGGCAGACTCAGCAATATTTAATTCACTCGGAGCTTTACCGAAAATCCCATAGGCCGCAGACGTAATCCCTGTAATATGTTGCCCATTGGTATCTAAACCAAAAGGCACACGATTCAAGTAGGTGAAAATAATTTCATCTTTCGTCATCAATTTTTCAATACGCATCGCATACATAATTTCTTTAGCTTTTCGATTATATGTCCGTTCATTTGATAAAATTTGGTTTTTAATCAATTGTTGCGTAATGGTACTCCCGCCCGTCGCAAATTGATGTTGAAAAATATCTTGATAAATAGCGCGTACAACCGCTTTAGGTAATACGCCGTTATGTAAATAAAATTGGTCATCTTCAGCAGCAATAAGCGCCTTTACGACATATGGAGATACTTCTGAAGGTCCAGCAATCAATACGGGTTCAGGTGCATCATACAATGCGATAAAATCTGTGTTTGGAGATGTCGCAGCTTGCAATTCCGGTAGTGTCGTCACTTTTTGAACCAATGCGGTATCATCTAGTTCGTGTGATTTATAGACGATATTTGTAAAGTAGATGAGTATGATACTGACAAAAAGTAACAAAGCACATATTAAACCGATAACGCATGTGAAAAAGATACGCTTAATACGGACACAAAATGTATCAAAACGTGTAAACCAAGTATATGTTTGTTCATATGATTCACCGGATTCTTTCATCATGCACACCTCCACTATGCCAATATTATAGCATACAATATTTTTATAGCACTTTTTCAAAAAGCAGTACGGGTTGACATACAAATTAAAAAGTCTATAATTATAGGAAAATGTATATGTAATTGAAACAGAGACCAAGTAGCGGTTGTGCATACAGCAACAGAGAGTTAGTGGATGGTGCGAACTAACGTATGACAATAGGTGAATACAGCTCAATAGACGTTTCAACGTTTGGTGATGAACGTATCATTGCAAGAGTATGAAGTATGGTGGTACCGTGCACAAATGTTTGCGCCCTTACGTGATGTAAGTGGTGTTTTTTTATGCTTAAATTTATAGGAGGTAAGGAATATGGCAAATGCATTAATTGAAGAATTGAAGTGGAGAGGTTTAATTTATCAACAAACAGATGAAGCAGCAATTGAAGAATTATTAAATAAAGAAGAAGTTAAAATTTACTGTGGTGCCGATCCAACGGCAGATAGTTTACACATTGGTCACTTATTACCTTATTTAACATTACGCCGTTTTCAAGAAGCCGGTCATCGTCCAATCGTGCTTGTCGGTGGTGGAACAGGTATGATTGGTGACCCATCAGGGAAATCTGAAGAGCGTGTTTTACAAACGGAAGAACAAGTTGAAAAGAACGTATTAGGACTTCAAAATCAAATGCACAAATTATTTGATTTCGATATGGATAATGGCCCAATTCTTGTAAACAACAAAGACTGGTTAGGTCAAATTAGCTTAATTGAGTTTTTACGTGATTACGGTAAACATGTCGGCGTGAACTACATGTTAGGTAAGGATTCTATTCAATCACGTCTTGAACATGGTATTTCATACACAGAATTCACGTACACAATTCTACAAGCAATCGACTTTGGTCATTTGAATCGTGAATTCGGTTGTAAAATGCAAATTGGTGGTTCAGACCAATGGGGTAACATCACAAGTGGTATTGAGTTAATGCGCCGTATGTACGGTACAAATGATGTTTATGGTCTGACAATTCCACTTGTTACGAAAGCAGACGGTAAAAAGTTCGGTAAGTCAGAATCAGGTGCTGTATGGTTAGACGCTGAGAAAACAAGTCCATACGAATTCTATCAGTTCTGGATTAATACAAGTGATGAAGACGTTATTAAGTTCTTAAAATACTTCACATTCTTATCTCAAGAAGAAATTGCAGAATTTGAAGTTTCAGTAGCAGAAGAGCCGCATTTACGTAAAGCACAAAAAGCACTTGCGGAAAATGTAACAGCATTTATTCATGGACAAGAAGCGTTAGAAGAAGCACAACGCATCTCTCAAGCATTGTTCAGCGGAGATTTAAAATCATTATCTTCAAAAGAGATTAAAGCTGGTTTCAAAGATGTGCCACAAGTGACGTTATCAAATGATACAACAAACATTGTGGACGCACTTGTTGAAACGAAAATTTCTTCATCTAAACGTCAAGCACGTGAAGATGTTCAAAATGGTGCGATTTACATTAACGGTGAACGTCAAACAGATTTAGCTTATACATTATCATCAGAAGATAAATACGATGATGCTTTTACAATCATTCGTCGTGGAAAGAAAAAATACTTTATGGTTAATTACCAATAAGGTTAACAGTCATAGGGTGGGGCAGGTAACTCAATTTTTAAAGTTCACTGCCCTCCTATTTCTCAGTAATATTACATTTAGATTTTTAATTAATATTGACTTAAATATAGTAGTTGTATTAGACTAAATTTAGCAGTTGTCAACTAACGCCTCTTAGCAATGCGAAACATAGTTGGCCTTTTTTATTAATAAAGTATGTCATGTAATACCAATTTCTGCACATTGATTGTTTAATTATTGCAAGAAGCACCAAGCTCTCCAAATTATCCTCAAAATTGTGACGAGATTGGAGTGATTTGATGGGACTTTCATACGCACCAGACTATACATGGACTGAGCACTTTGTCAAAAGAGCTTCCGAAAGGTTTGGCGTCGATAGTACCAAAATAGCAAAGTGGGTGGCACATCAAAGTGGCAGTTTGACCCCTTATTCAGAAGAAGTTGAAACGCCAAAACCTGAAATAAAAAAATATGTTTCAGATGATGGAGTTGTCTTTGTTTGTAATACGGTGGAATTTCGATTTGTTACTTGTTATAAAGCACATGATTTGTTAGAAGCAGGTAAAAAGGTCACGATACACGAAAGCAATGTCGATTTGTTTAAAAGTGAGGTCAATAAGTTAGCCCATAAATATAGACTGAAAGACAGTTAAGAAACGTTACTCAGTATAGCTGGGCAAATTGATGAATTTTATAAATTAAGCTATAAAATTATGAATGGTAGACTGACTGAACGCAATTATCAACTGATACAATCTTTAGTTGATGAGTTTCATGTGATTAAGTCTGCAATGCGCGTGATTGAAACCAAACGTGGTGATTTCAAGAGTTATCAAGAATGAAATAATTGTTAAATCTTATTACAGCATCTTTCTGCAAATAACCAAAACAATTTCAAAAGTATAAGTAAAAACCTCGCAACTCATTTTGAGCATACGAGGTTTTATATTTAGGTTGATGAACGCGATTCAACGAGTGAAACATTCACTTTTTGTGACTTACCATCTCGTATAATTGTGAATGTGACCGAATCGCCTGGTTTTTTATTTTTGTAGAGATATGAACGTAAATCTGAATCATTTTCTACATCTTGGTCATCGACTTTTGTGATAATGTCACCACGTTTTAAGTCGATTTGACTGCGTTGTACTTCTGCAACATAGACGCCGCTATCAACTTTAAATTGCTTCTGATATGAGGCGGGAATGTCTGATACGTTTAACATGCCGATGCCGACAGAAGGGCGTTTCACTTCGCCGTTTTTAACAAGTTGTTCAATGACGAGTTTGACTTCGTTACTTGGAATGGCGAATCCGATACCTTCAACTTGTGGGGCAGAAATTTTCATTGAGTTAATACCAACAAGGTTTCCGTTAATATCTACAAGCGCACCGCCTGAGTTACCAGGGTTTATCGCTGCGTCTGTTTGGAGTACCGTTACTTTATTTGAACCGGCTGATGTTTCGGCATCAATTGTACGTTCACTGGCAGAAATAATACCAGAAGTAACAGTATTAGCAAATTCTAAGCCGAGTGGGTTACCCATCGCAAAGACACTGTCACCCGTTTTAACTTTTGATGAATCTGCAAAATCAATGGCTTTAATATCATTGCGGTTTTTGATTTTTAGTACGGCAATATCTGTCAGTGAATCTGTACCTACAAGTTCCGCACTCACTTGTTTGGAGTTATGTAACTGTACTTTGATTGACGAGGCACCTTCAATCACGTGGTTGTTGGTTACGATATACGCTTCATTTTGTGTACGTTGATAAATAACACCTGAGCCAATGCCTGAGGGTTCAGCGCTTGTTGATTTACCACGAAGTAGATCTTCTAAGCTTTCCGCTTTTTGTTCGTTAATGACACCGACAATGGAAGGTGATTTATCTTGAATCATTTCGTTAACGGACTGATAATTTTTCGATTTACCGTCTAATAAATTGCCACCTTTGTCATTTTCTGCAACATTCACATTGGCACCTGATTGCCCGCTTGAATCCGTTAATTTTGAAAAACCACTCACGGCAGCGAATGCGATGAGACCGCCGATTAATCCGGCGACAAGTGCAATAAGAATTGTTCGTAGTACGCCTGATTTTTTAGGGGGTGGTGTTTGATAACTTTGACGATACGCATGTTGTTGTGTCTGATGTGTATGCATCGTATCCGAATTGTTGTCGGACGTCTGATTAAAATCATTCGAGTTCATAAAATACCTCCTTCAAATATATTATGCGTTTTTTACTGAAAATTTTCTAGTCACACGCCATCGGTCTTGAGTTGTAGACAGTGACCGCTTGTTGAAATGAGTGGGAAATGATAGAATCTAAAGAGTTAATTCTAAAAAAGAAGGTGCCAAAATGCTATACAAAGTGATCGGGTCGGTGCTTGATTTTATCGTAGCAAAACGACTTAAAAATTTAGAAGTAATTGGAAAAGAAAATCAACCGAATAACAATGAATATCTTGTTACATGTAACCATGAAAGCTACAACGAAATTGTGTTACTAGGTATCGCATTATTACCAAACCAAATTCATTTCATGGCGAAACAGGAGCTTTTCCAAAACAAGCTTTTCGGGAAGTTTTTAACGGCATTAAATGCGTTCCCGGTAAATCGCGAAAACCCTGGTCCAAGTACATTAAAAATTCCAGTGAAATTATTGAACTCTAACAAAACGGTAGGGATTTTCCCGTCCGGTCATCGTACGACAGAAGAAGTGCCGTTGAAACGTGGTGCTGCAACTATTGCGATGCTTGCGAAAAAGCCAATTTTACCTGCAGCATATGTAGGTCCGACGAAGTTATTAGGTATGTTAACAGGTAAAGCGTATATCAAATTTGGTGAGCCAATTGATACAACAACATTCCCTGAAGGTATGAAGCGTCAAGAAAAAGTTGAATACCTAACACAACAAATTAGTGACCGTACGAAACAATTACAACAAGAATTGAATGATTATGTAAAAACTCAAAAATAATCATGAATGGCGTAGATAAGCTGAAATAGTTGCTTGTTTACGCCTTATGATTTATGGCTGCACATTTTAAAATTATGTGGCAATGTTTGGTGTTCATTAGCGTGCATGCTATAATACTATTATCTGAATATTCGGGAAGAGGGGTAGCCATGACAAAAGCAGTATTATTTGATGTAGATGGTGTATTTTTAGATGAGGCACGCTGTTTTGACGTGTCGGCATTAACAGTTTATGAACTTTTATTCGATGAAGCGTATTTAAATTTAAAAAAGGGAGAGGCGTTAGACGCACTCACTGATTCACAAATTGCAGCGATTCGTGCGGAATTATTTGAGAATGATTTGATTTTACATCGTCTCAAGTCTTTAGGCATTAACTCTAACTGGGATATGTTATTTATCGTTTTTGCTGTCCATTTAATCGCATTACTCGAGCCGCTTTCAGATGACGTCAAAGCTTCATTTTTAGACGAAGTATCATTTACTGAAACATCGTTGGCATCATTGCGTGAACATATTTCTTACAAAGGGATTGATTATGCACTGCCATTGGATTTCTTAAATGGCTTGACAGAGGGTAAAGAACAAATTTATCAAGCGTTAATCGACTATGCAGGACGTGTCTTAAACACTGATCAAACAGCACTATTTGATATTAATAGTCGCTTATGGCAACTCGCACAAGAATTGTTCCAAGAATGGTATCTAGGTACAACGTTATACGAAGAAGTTGAAAAGAAAGCAGCGAAAACAACGTATAAAAAAGGCTATATTTATAATGAAGTCGTACTGGCACCTGTTGAAGGCATTCGCACATTACTTAGCGACCTTAAAGAAGCGGGCTATATGATTGCGATTGCGACAGGTCGTACACGCGTGGAAACGTTAATTCCATTTGAAGCACTAGGTCTATTATCTTATTTCGATGATGACCATATTGTTACGGCGAGTGAAGTGATTGCGGCTGAGAAGCAATATCCTGAGTTGAAGCCACTAGGTAAGCCGAATCCGTTTAGTTATATCGCAACGTATAATGGCAATGATACATCACAATATCAAGATTATGCGACGAATCAAACGAAACGTGTCAATCATAGTGAGGTGACGATTGTAGGTGATTCATTAGCTGACTTGCTAAGTGCACAAAAAATCAATGCGTCATTTATCGGTACTTTAACAGGATTGAAAGGGACTGAAGCGGCTGAAGAATTAAATGCTAAAGGTGCAGATGTTCTTGTGAATAATGTTTTAGAAGTACGCCAACATTTATTATAAGAATAAAAAACAGACATTCGAAAATGTCTGTTTTTTTGTTCTTATTCACTAATAGTGCTAGTAGGGAGTTGATTCAGTGTGACCGGCGTGACGTCTTTAAGGCCCGGTATCGCTAATAATTGCTCTTTCACAACATCATTAATTGGGTGATCGATAGATAAAATCATCATCGCACGTCCGCCAATTTGTTTACGTCCAACATACATTGAAGCGATATTTACGTCATACTCACCTAAGATTTGACCTGTTTTACCAATCATGCCAGGTTGATCGGTATGATGAATAATCAACTGATGATGTTCAGGCTTGAAATCAACAGCGTAATCATTGATACGTACGATGCGAGGACCAAAGCCATTTAAAACGGTTGTACCAATCTTAACGCGGTCTTCTTTGTTAATGAGTTCAACTTCAATGTAGTTGCTAAAGCCTTGCTTATTTTTCGTTTTTTCAATTGTATATGTGACATTTTGTTCATTTAATAACATTAATGCGTTAATTAAGTTTACATGATTGCCCATATCTTGTTGTAACACGCCTTTAGCCAATGTACGTGTCATCAAACTTGTATCATCTAATGCAAGGTCACCACCATATGTGATATTCATTGAACGTGGTGCTTTTGGTAACAGTTGAATACCGATTTCACCTGTAATTTGTGCGAGTTCAACAAATGGTTGTACATCATTGGAAGGGTTGAATATTACTTTTGGCGCATTCACCGCATGTGTGACTTTTTGATGTTTCAAGATGTCGATAATTTCTCCAGCAACTGATAGCGCGACTTTTTCTTGCGCTTCGATTGTTGAGGCACCAAGATGAGGTGTGACCACGATTTTAGGATGTTTCGTAACGGGTGAATCGGTTGCCGGTTCGTTTTCAAAAACATCCAGCGCGGCACCTGCAATTTTTTGAGCATCCAGTGCATCAATTAATGCTTGTTCATCAATAATCCCTCCACGTGCCACATTAATAATTCGCAAATTAGGCTTCGCACGGTTAAAGAAATCAGCATTAATCATACCTCGTGTTTTGTCTGTTAAAGGTGTATGCACAGTGACAAAGTCAGCCGCTTCTGCAATCTCTTCAACGGTTGCACGTGTGAAATGAAGTTCATTCGCTTGTGCTTCTGTTAGATAAGGGTCAAAAGCAAGCACGCGCATACCAAAACTTTGCATACGTTTCGCAACACCAATCCCAATTCTACCAGTACCAATCACCCCTAAAGTTTTTTGATACAGCTCTGTACCACGAAATGATTTGCGATCCCATGTACCATTTGTCAAAGAGGCGTGTGCTTGTGGAATGTTACGCGCCATGCTTAACAACATCGCCACAGAATGTTCGGTCGCTGAAATGGTATTACCATCAGGCGCATTAATGACGATAATCCCTTCTTTTGTTGCTGTATCAATGTCGATATTATCAACGCCAACACCAGCACGTGCGACAACTTTAAGTTTGTCAGCCGCTTGTAATACAGCTGGTGTGACTTGTGTTTGACTGCGCACGATTAGCGCGTCATAGTCTTTAATTGTTTCAACGAGTTCAGCCTCTGATAAGCCAGTTTGATGCACGACTTCAAATGCATCATCGTCATGTAATTGTTGTAAACCATCGTCAGAGATGGGATCTGCTACGAGTACTTTATAATTCATTGTATACAACCTCCATAAAAGCTTTAGTCCCTTTGCCAATATAGTTTTCATTGCGATAGTCCGTTAAAATAATTTCAAGACTGGCGATAAATGGTAACAAGTCAAAAGGAGAAATAAAGCCCATATGACCGACACGCAAAATATGTCCTTTTAGTTTTCCTTGGCCGCCTGCAATTGAAATATTGAAAGTGTTACTTAATTCATTTTTAATATGTTTAACTTCATCAGTATCTTTAGGCACAAATGCTGTAACGGTAGGGGATGCCGAATCGTCTGCCACTAATAAATCAAGGTCTAGTGCTTTAAGCGCATGGCGTACTGCATCTCGAATTGCATAATGGCGTTGAACGACTTGTCCATGTCCTTCTTCATCAACCATCTTCGCATACTGTACGACACCACGAAATGCAGGTACATTTGGTGTGTAAGGTGTTGTGTGTGCTTCGAGTGAGGCGTGATGTTTCGACAAGTTTAAGTAGAAAGACGGACTGTCGATATGCGCAAATCGTTCGCGAGCACGATCATTGTAAGCGACAAAGGCAAGTCCAGGCGGTAACATCATGGCTTTCTGACTACCGGCAACTAAGACATCAATTGCATCACGTGCCATATCGACATCTACTGCACCGATACAGCTGACACCGTCCACCACGAAGTAGATGTTGTCATCATGCGCTTTTAATGCGTGTCCAAGTTCGGCAACAGGATGTAATACAGAAGTAGATGTTTCGCAGTATTGTGTGAAAACAGCCGTAACCGGATGCTCGAGTGACTGAATGAAAGACATGACGTCATCAGTTTTAAAAGCTTGCCCCCATTCTACGTTGAAGACGTGTAAGTTGTGTGCGTATGTTTCGGCAATTTGTTGGAAACGTGCGCCGAATGCTCCTGAAACGATTACAACGATGTGGTCATCTGGATTTACAAGATTACGCATGCTTGCTTCTAAAGCACTTGTACCACTAGAAGTTAAAATAATGACATCGTTTGATGCACCAAAAGTTGTTTTAAGACTTGAGAAAGCTTTTTGTGCGATAGCTTCAAAGTCAGCTGAACGATGGCCGACCATTGGTAAATTCATTGCGTTTTGAATCGCCAATGGCACAGGTGTTGGTCCAGGTGTTAATAATAATGAATGGTGTGTATACATAGATAAGAACCCCCTATGAGTAGATTTTCTAATTTTAACAAATTTTCAGATAAAAGAACAGATACCTTTGCGAATAATTTATTTTTGTTGAGGGTATCATAGTAAAAAAAGGTGGGACTACGGAATCATTTAGAAAAATGAATGCCTGTCCCACTCTCCACGCTAAATATAGATCTACAATTTATCTGTTAGTGTTGGTATTACTTCAATGTCTACGTTTCCACGCAAGCTGTTCGATACCATACAATTTTGATCTGCAACTGTAATGAGGCGTTCAAGACGCTGTTCAAGTTTGGTTACTTGTTCTTGATTTGCCATTGTAATGATAGGGCGGTGCGTAATCTTAACCATACGAAACTTGCCATTATCGAAAGAAGCGGTACCGGCAGATCGCATATCAATTTTAAGTGGTGTTAAGTGTGCGCGTTCAAGTGTTGCTGCGAGCGAGATAGTCATACAACTTGCCGCTGCCGCCACGAGCAGTTCATCAGGATTTGTTCCGACACCTTGACCATTAAGTGCACTGGGAATTGATACTGCATGGTCAAGTACATCGCCGGTTACTTGTCCGACCTCATTTCGTCCACCTTGCCATGTCACAGTTACTGGAAAATCATGTTGAACCATTTTTGATATTCACTCCAATTCATTATGTGTTATGTTAAGTGTAGAGAAACGTCGAGTAAAAAGAAAGGGAGACAGTTTATGAAATTAGTACGACCGAATAAGGCATTTAAAGTCATTGCACATCGTGGCTTGTCAAAGCATAACCCTGAGAATACACAGTTGGCTTATCAAGCAGCTTTGAGTCAGCATATCGATATGTTAGAAATTGATTTACATATGACTAAAGATGGCGCATTAGTTGCGATACATGATGATACGATCGACCGTATATCGAATGGCAAGGGCGCTATTAAAGGTTTGACGTTAGAGGCATTACGTGCATTTAACTTTAGTCGCCAAGCAAACTTTACGGTGGATGCTTCAATAATGACATTTGATGAAATTTTAACGTTATGTAAAAAGTTTTCGAAAACATTATTAATTGAAGTGAAAAAGCCTAAAAATTATCCGAATATTGGTGCACAAATCATTCAAAAGTTGAAACATCATGCTTTCCCAACGAATCGTGTCATTATCCAATCTTTTGATCAGTCATTTATTCAAAAATTAGCAGAAACTGTGCCATACATGCATTACGGTGTGCTCATTAGCAAACGAAAATATTGGTTGAAACAACCGACATTTAGTGAAATAGCGAAATATGCTGACTATGTGAATCCCAACTATCAATTGATTAACAAGAAATTCATTTCACGTGCGCATGCGGAAGGTTTGAAGATTATGCCTTATACAGTCAATGACAGTCAAACGGCTAAAAAATTAATACAAATGGGCGTTGATGGTGTGATTACCGATATACCCGAAGAAATATTTAAATTATAGTATGTGAAAAGTGGTGGAACAGCAGAGAAGATGCCCTGATGTGTTCCACCACTTTATTAATGATTATTCGTTATTTTTCAATTTTTCCCATGCACCTAAAGCAACAGCTAAATCAAAATGTGCCGCACCGACGCATTTAAAAATGGTAATACTGTCATTGTCACGTTGAACTGTGCCTTGGCGTGAGAGTCCTTTTAAATCAGCATCATGTTCCGCAAAAGAGAACAAACCTTTCTCATCTGCTTCAATAAATTCGCCAGCTTCTTCTTTCAAACCTTCTAAATCATCAAAAACAATTTGTGACGCTTTTGGAAAGAGGCGATTATCCATTTCTTTCATTTCTGGACGATAGGAGCCAATTCCATTAATGTGTGTCCCGTTTTGAACATCAGCAGCATCAAAAACAGGTGTTGTAGATTGCGTTTGACAATTGATAATATCTGAACGCTTTACAAGGTCAGATACATCAGATACGACTTCAAAATCAATATCTGGGTGTTTCTCGGCTACTTGTGCAAGAAATTTTTCTGCTTTCTCTGTTGTACGGTTAAATAGTAAAACCTTTTGAATTGGTCGCACTTCTAAATTACCCAAAAGTTGTTCATACGCCATGCCGCCTGTACCAATCATACCGAGTGTTTGTGCATCCGTACGACTCATATATTTTGAAGCAATACCGCTCAGCGCGCCAGTACGTAATCGTGTTAAATAACTACCATCAAGGCTCGCGATATGTTCACCTGTTTCAAGGTCTGTAATAATAATATTCGCTTGTGTTGTAGGTCTATGATGTTGCGGATTGTCTGGTGTGATAGAGGTGATTTTGATAATCCCTTGTTGCTTGCCAAGATGCACACATGGCATGTACAACATTGATTTGGCACCGTCACCAGTTGGAATAACGACACGCGTTGTTTGGCTAATACCATCCATATTTTCAAAAAGATGCTCAATATCTTGTATCGCATCTGACATATGATAGTGTGCCTTTACTTGCGCTTCTGTGAAAACTTTCATCGTAACATCTCCCTTTATAAAACTTTAATACTAGTATAGGTAACATTGCTGACAATGAAAAGTAATTCATGGGGATGTAGGTAGAAGAAGTAAATAATTAACGATGTTGGTTGAAATAAGGCAATGGAACTATAAAAACAAAAATTAGTTAAAGTAAGGGTGGACAAGAGATAGTCAATAAACGATGAAATTCAAGAATCGGGTTATGAGAGAAGCGTTTAGGAGTCGAGCAATGATATTAAGGTTACTGGCAGTAGCTGAGTGATGTCTGACTACGCCCTTTGGCTTGTCACACATCTACTCAGCTTTGCCGGAGCACTACAACGAAATCTTTGTTAAAAAACATTAGATTTCTGTAGTGCTCCCAAAATTAGTTGGAGTGAGGCGCCTTGGCAAGCGAGCAATCAAGAAACGATGGTATTCAAAAAAGAGGTTGTGAGAGAAGCGTTTAGGAATCGAGCAGAACCCGAGCAATGAGCAAAATTGATTCCCAAATTTTGCCGAATTGCGAAGTTCTGTCGAGAGTCCTGCTTCTCGAACACTGACAAAAAAAGCGCACAATCACAAAGGACTGTACGCTAAATGAAGGCAGCTATTTCAACTCAGCTGGAATTACAATATAAAAATAAAACTAGATACTTATAATTATCTTTCCACCACAGAAGCTGAACAACTCATATAAAAAAACCAAGAAAGGGCGCACCCAATCTTGGTTTTGAAAATATAAACGATATCTTAACGTGAGTAGTACTCAACGATTAATTGTTCGTTGATTTCAGCTGGTAATTCGCTACGTTCAGGTAAGCGAACGAATGTACCTTTTAAGCTGTCTGCATCGAAGTCTAAGTAATCAGGAACAAAGTTGCTGATTTCAACAGATTCTGCGATGATTGCAAGTTTTTGTGATTTTTCACGAACTGCAATTTCTTGACCTGGTTTTAAAGTGTATGATGGGATGTCAACACGTTTACCGTCAACTAAGATGTGACCGTGGTTAACTAATTGACGTGCTTGACGACGTGTACGAGCTAAACCTAATGCGTATACTACAGCGTCTAAACGGCTTGCAAGTAATACCATGAAGTTTTCACCGTGTACACCACCTTGTTTACCAGCAGTGTTGAAAGTGTTACGGAATTGACGTTCAGTCATACCATATAAGTAACGTAATTTTTGTTTTTCACGTAATTGTAAACCATACTCTGATAATTTTTTACGTTGTGTAGGACCGTGTTGTCCTGGTGCATAAGGGCGTTTATCTAATTCTTTACCAGTACCTGATAATGAAATACCTAAACGACGAGATTTTTTCCAGCTAGAACCTCTGAATCGAGCCATAATTGACTCCTCCTTTTTCTTTTTTGTAGTTATGAAAAAACAAAAAAGAGTGTTAAATGCTCAATAGGATATGGTGTTTTGTGTGTCCTCGCCTCATAGCTACGGTTACACGGCACGCCCGCTTCGGGAACACTATAGCGCCTATCAATATTTAACTGCTATTTTCGTTTATTCACACAAAGTTCATTGTATCATGTTACTTTCATTTGTCAATGCTTAGTCCCATTTTTTAAACGTGTTTTTCTAAAACCTCAACAAATGCGGCTAATCCCTCTTGATCGTCTTGTGAGAAACGATTTGTAATAGGGGCATCGATATCCAACACACCAATAACATTGCCATCTTTATGAATTGGAAGGACGATCTCAGATTGGCTTGCGGCATCACATGCGATATGACCAGGGAATGCATTAACATCTGCGACACGTTGGATTTTATCTTCTTGCACAGCTGTGCCACATACACCGCTGCCAACTTGAATGTGAACGCATGCTGGTTTACCTTGGAAAGGCCCAAGAATTAACGCGCCGTCTTTCATCAGATAGAAGCCCACCCAGTTAATTTGATCTAAGTTTTCATTTAATAAAGCAGAAGCGTTACTTAAATTTGCGATGAGATCTGTTTCGCCATCTAGTAATGCATCAAGCTGTCGTGCTAATAAGGAATAGTCTGTCTGTTTAATCGTCATCTACTTCACTCACTTTTACTGAATTTTAAAGTTATTATAGCCTCTCTCCATTTTGAGCGCAATATTTCAAGACTGTCGTATAAATATATGAGGAAGTACTGAATTTTTTAAGATTTCGATTTAATGCGATGATAAATTACGTTATAATGGTTTTATGTATTTAGGAGGAGAAGAATGAACATGTTATTGTATATCATACTAGCGGTTATTATTATCATTTTAATTGGCATTGGTATCTTGTTCTATATGCGTTCTAATAAGCGAACAATCATTCAAGAAGCTGAAGCGCGTAGAGAAAAGCTTAACAAGTTGTCGTATGACGAAAGTTTAGAAAAGCTTAAGCAACTTCATTTGTCTGGTGAGACGAAGCAACGATATGAGTCATTGCGTAATGAATGGACGCAAGCGACAAATGATTATTTAGCGCCAGTCGATGAAAAAATTCATGAAGCTGAAGTGACGCTTGATAAGTTTAAATTCTCGCAAGCACAAGTTGAGATTGATGATGCACATGGCTTAATGGACGAATATGAAGCGAAATATCAGACGTTAACGGAACAAGCTGATGAAGTGTGCAATCTTCATCAAGAAAGTGACAAGATTTATGAAGAAACAAAAGCAAGTCATCGTAAAATGAAACGTGATGTTTTAGCGAATCGTCATCAATTTGGTGAGGCAGCAGCACCGCTTGAACAAGAAATTGAAGCATTTGAACCTGAAATCGAACGTTATCAAGCATTAAAAGATGCGGGCGACTATCAAGAGGCACATACGCATATTAAAGGTTTAAATGATGACATCACGTTTTTACAACAAGATATGAAGGAAATTCCAGACTTAATTCGTGAAGCGCAAAAAGAATTACCTGGACAGTTCCAAGACTTAAAATATGGTGTACGCGACTTGAAAGTGGAAGGTTACGACTTAGACCATGTCAAAGTGGATAGTACCTTACAAAGCTTGAAAACAGAATTGAGTTTTGTTGAACCAATGATCAGCAAGTTAGAACTTGATTCAGCCAATCAAAAATTGGAAGAAATCAATAATCAACTTGACGTGATGTACGATTTAATTGAGCATGAAGTCAAATCTAAAAATGCGGTTGAAGAATCTAAAGAACGTATTACAGATGAGTTGTTCCATGCTAAAGATATGAACTACACACTCCAAACAGAAATTGAATATGTGCGTGAAAACTACTACATCAATGAGAGTGATGTTCAGAACGTACGCCAGTTTGAAAACGAAATTCAAAACTTAATTGCTGTATATGATGAGATTTTATCGGAAATGTCAAAATCAGCAGTACGTTATAGCGAAGTACAAGATAACTTGAAATACATTGAAGATCACGTAGCAGTCATCAATGAAAAACAAGAAAAATTACAAAATCATCTCATCTCATTACGAGAAGATGAAGCAGAGGCGGAAGAACATATTTTACGTGTTCAAAGTAAGAAAGAAGAAATTTATCGTCGCTTGCTTGCATCTAACTTAACAAGTGTGCCAGAACGCTTTATCATTTTGAAAAATGAGATTGATTATGAAGTGCGTGACGTGAACAAACGTTTCAGCGAGCGTCCAATCAATGTACAACAATTGAAAGATAAGGTTAACAAAGTGGTACTTCAAATGAATAAATTTGAAGATGAAGCGAACGACGTATTAATTAATGCCGTGTATGCTGAAAAATTAATTCAATATGGTAACAGATATCGTAAAGATAACCATGAATTAGATAAGAGCTTAAATGAAGCAGAACGCTTATTCAAAAATAATCGTTATAAGCGCTCAAGTGAGATTTCAGAACAAGCACTTGAACGTGTAGAGCCGGGAATCAGTCAACATATTGAGCGTGAAGTAATGGCGCAACAGTCATAAATCAAAGATAACCATGATGTGTAATTGAGCATCGTGGTTATTTTTTAATATCTGAAAAAGTGACATGTGTATTTTGAAATTTTTAGCTATTCATTTTAATCATAGTTATAGTACAATGTAGTAATGATTAATGAATGAAGGAGTCCTAGCGATGTTATATTTTGATAATGCGGCAACGACACAGCCTGATGCTTCTGTGTTAGACAGTTATGTGAAGGTGAATCAGCAGTTTTATTTTAATCCGAATAGTCCACATGACAAAGGTGTGGAAGCGGGGCGTTTGCTACAACAAGCACGTACACAAATTAAAACGACGCTACAGCTGCAAGATGAAACTGTGATTTTCACAAGTGGTGCAACAGAATCTAATAATATGGCGCTAAAAGGTGCGGCGTATCAAAAGAAACATTTTGGTCGTACGTTGATTACGTCTGTGTTAGAGCATCCATCTGTTCTAGAAGTGATGCGTGCATTGGAAACAGAGGGCTTTACATTGAAATATGTGAATGTAACGAAAGAAGGACGTATTGATTTAGAACACTTAAAGTCATTGATGTCTTCAGATGTGATATTGCTGACATGTATGCAAGTCAATAATATTATGGGGCAAGTGCAACCGATTGCTGAAATTGTAGACATATTGAAAGACTATCCGAAAGTACATTTTCACGTAGATGCTGTGCAAGCGATGGGCAAGTTTCCATTGGTTACAAACGGTGTAGATAGCATTGCGCTTAGTGGTCATAAATTTAATGGCTTGAAAGGGCAAGGCGTACTGATTTTGAAAAACATGCACAACATTCAACCGATTATTCATGGTGGTGGTCAGGAATTTGCATTGCGCAGTGGTACCGTGAATGTGCCGATGGATGTTGCTTGTGCAAAAGCCATTCGTTTAGCGGAAGATCATCGTCAAGCCATGATGCGCGAATTGGCAGAGGTGAACCGTCAAATCAGAGCGTTTGTTGCACAACATCCGGGCGTCTATATTAATTCACCTGATGATGCCTCACCGCATATTTTAAACATTGCTTTTCCAGGCGTACGTGGTGAAGTGCTCGTCAATGCATTTTCAAAATTAGGTGTGATGATTTCAACAACAAGTGCCTGTTCATCTAAGCATGCCAAAGTCAATGAAGTACTGCAGGCAATGGGCATTTCAACATCTCGCATTTTAGGAAGTATCCGTTTATCCTTCGATTACAATACAAAACAAACAGATGTCAAAGCATTTCAACAAGCATTTGACACAGTCTATGAAGAAGTTAAGGAGCTGCTAGAACAATGATATATGATCATATTCTCGTAAGATATGGAGAACTTACATTAAAAGGTGGAAACCGTAAAGTATTCGTCAACCAATTACGTTCAAACGTAAAACGTGCGTTAATGCCATTACAAGGCTATGAAGTGAAAGCAAATCGTGACCGTATGTATATCAAGCTAGAACCACAAGCAGATGTTGAAGAAATGATGTCACGAATTTCAAAAGTGTTCGGTGTCCATTCGATTAGTCCGGTACTCAAAATTGACAAAACAATGGAAGCAGTCTATGAACACGCTGATCAGTTCGCTCAAAACTATGCTGAAGGCGAGAGCTTCAAAGTAGAAGTAAAGCGTAGCGACAAGCAATTTGAATATGAAACTTTCGCAATTCAACGCATGGTTGGTGGCGAAGTATTGAAAAACGTACCAGGCTTACACGTTGATGTACGTAACCCAAACCATCAAATTATGGTAGAAGTCCGCTTAGATGCGATTTACATGTACGATCGCAATATCCAAGCAATCGGCGGTTTACCAGTTGGTACAGGTGGCAAAACATTATTAATGCTATCAGGTGGTATTGATTCGCCAGTCGCAGGTATGGAAGTGATGCGTCGCGGTGTAACAATTGAAGCGATTCATTTCCACAGTCCACCATTTACAAGTGAAAAAGCCAAACAGAAAGTCATTGAATTGACGCGTATTATGGCGGAACGTGTAGGGAATATCAAGTTGCATATCGTGCCGTTTACTGAAGTTCAAAAACAAATCCATAAGGTCGTTCATGAGCGTTACACAATGACATCAACACGTCGTATGATGTTACGCATTGCTGATAAAGTGGCACATCAAATCGAAGCAGATGCGATTGTGAATGGTGAAAACCTCGGTCAAGTTGCCAGCCAAACTTTAAAGAGTATGTATGCGATTAATGCCGTAACATCAACACCTATTTTACGTCCATTATTGTCGCTCGATAAGGAAGAGATTGTCGCAAAGGCAAAAGCGATTGGTACGTTCGAAACATCGATTCAACCGTATGAAGATTGTTGTACAATTTTCACACCAAAACATCCGGTGACAGAACCACAATACGACAAAGTCTTAAAATATGAATCTGGATTTGATTTTGAAGATATGTTGAACGATGCCGTTGCAAATATTGAAACACTCGTGATAGATAAGAATTACCAAGTACAACAAGAAGCTGAAACAACTTGGGGAGACGACTTATTCTAAAATAGATAACCAATAAAAGGGGATGGTTACATGTTGATGGAATGGGATTGGACAATAATCCTTGTTATTATTGCGTTTGGTTTTTTAGCAGCTTTTATTGATGCGGTTGTTGGTGGTGGCGGTTTAATTTCGATTCCGGCATTGCTCGCAATCGGCTTGCCACCTGCCACGGCGCTCGGAACAAATAAACTTGCGAGCGCATTCGGTTCGTTAACAAGTGCGCTTCGTTATTTACGTTCTGGCAAAGTCGATTTGAAAATCGTCGCCAAACTATTTCCGTTGTCATTTGTCGCGTCCATATGCGGTGCGATATTAGCCGTCTATTTACCGGCAGAATTACTGAAACCTTTAGTCATTGTCATTCTAACGTGCGTATTGATTTATACAGTGATGAAAAAAGATTGGGGTAGCATTCGTACATATCAAAGACTATCACTAACTAAGTTGATTTTATTCGTTGGTGTTATCGTGCTTATCGGCTTTTATGACGGATTTTTAGGTGGCGGCACAGGATCATTTTTAATGTTTGCCTTTTTAATCATTGGTTTTGACTTTTTAAGTGCAGCAGGCAATGCTAAAGTGTTAAACTTTGCCTTTAACTTTGGGGCATTATTGTTATTTATCTACCTTGGTCATGTAAACTTTGTTATTGGTTTAAGTATGGCGGCGAGCATGATTGTCGGCTCGTATGTTGGCGCATGGTTTGCACTCAAATATGGCGTCGGATATGTCAAAGTGCTGTTTGTCGTCGTCACATCGATTTTAATTGTTAAAAACTTTATAGATTATTTTTTTTAGTAACTATTGAAAAGGTCTCTCATCATAATTTGAGAGATTTTTTTATTTGGCAAAAAACATGAGGTTGGGACACCGTTTATCGGTTTCCCAGTGCTTAAATATATTGTGTCCCAGCCCCAAGTTAATATGATATGAATAGTACAAATTGAAAAAGGTTTGTTATGATAAAAGAAATTAATTTTAAAGGAGTGGGTAGAAATATGTCAAAACGTATTGTTGCAATCATACTTGCGTCAGTCATTGTGCTAAGTGGCATTTTAATGAGCGCAGTCACAACGGTTGCTTCATCATTTTTTGAAAAGAACATCTCGATGATGGATGATGCGCAGAGTGTGGTTGTTAAAGAAGGCAACAGTGCAAAACAAATTGCAGAAGTCTCTGTAAAAGGGGAAATCATTGATGTGGGTACGGGAGGTTTATTTGGAGCGGATGGATATAATCATCAAGCAGCACTTAAACAATTGGATACTATTAAACGAGACGACACAATTAAAGGTGTCATGTTAACGGTTAATAGTCCAGGTGGTAGTACCTATGCCAGTGATGAACTGTATCAAAAGTTAAAAGAAGTAAAAGATGCGGGTAAAAAAGTTTACGTTCAAATGGAAACGATGGCAGCATCTGGTGGTTACTATATTTCTGCACCAGCCGATAAAATCTATGCAGGGCCGCAAACAATCACAGGCTCAATCGGTGTGATTTCAGAGTCCATTGATTATTCTGAATTACTGGGCAACTTAGGTGTTAAAACGAATACGATTAAATCAGGTGAACACAAAGATATTATGAGCCCTTCAAAAGAAATGACACCAGAAGAACGCGAGATTTTACAATCGATTAATAAAGATAGTTACGACCAATTTATTAATGTGATTGTGAAAGGCCGTCATATGTCAGAATCTAAAGTACGTCAACTTGCTGATGGCCGTATTTACAGTGCACAACAAGCGAAAAATAACGGCTTGGTTGATGAGATTGGCTATAAAGATGCAGCAATTAAAGACTTGAAAAAGGCTATAAATGCTAAAGATGCGCAGGTAATTAGTTTTGACGAATCAGAAGCCGGGTTGAGTTCATTATTCGGTTTAAAAAGTTTCTTCAATGGCATTCGTGCAGATGTAGAACAAGTCAAATCTATTTTGCATAACGATTCTCAAACAAGACCGATGTATAAATACGAAGGGTAGGTGTTTTGAATGACTGAAATGCATAACATGACAAACGCCAATCCAACCGGTCAACGACAACACAGGGCAACATCTGTAACGACGCCTTTATCTATGAGTCAATATGAGTTGGATGCCTTTTTATATGCAGGCTTTGGTCGTCGTTTCTTTAGTTACGTCATTGACATTATTATTTTATGGGCGATTACACAACTTATTTTGACGCCAATCTTTGCATTGACAGGTATGGATGAATGGCAATTATGGATTTCCTATTTTAATGTTGCCAATGTATTAAAAGCATTACTGTATTTTGCTTATTTTGTGTTAATGACACGCTATTTCCAACAAACCTTAGGAAAAATGATTTTAGGAATTAAAGTATACACAGATGAGATTACAGCTTTATCATGGTCTGATGTGTTAATGCGAGAATGGATCGGTCGCATTATTTCGAATGTGATGATGGGCTTACCATATTTAGCAGTTATTTTCACACCGAAACATATAGGCGTGCATGATTATTTTGCGGATACGGTGGTCGTAAAACAAAAGTATCTCAAACATATTCAAGCTTCTAAAAATCAAATGCGTGCGAATGACACACAAAATCGTTATAATAGTGAGGAATTGTATCAATAAGGAGGAAAACAATTGACACAAATTACATTTAAACAAACACCCGTAAATTTATTAGGTGACGAAGTGAAAGTCAACGATCAAGCACCTGATTTCACAGTAGTAGATCAAGGATTAAACCCTGTAACTTTAGCTGATTATGCAGGTAAAAAGAAATTGATCAGTGTTGTACCATCGATTGATACAGGCGTATGTGATCAACAAACACGTCAATTTAACGAAGCAGCAAATGACGAAGATGGTTACGTTTTAACAATTTCAGCAGACTTACCATTTGCACAAAAAAGATGGTGTGCAAGCAATGGTTTAGATAATGTCATTACATTAAGTGACTACCAAACACATTCATTTGCGAAAAACTATGGTGTGTTAATGGAAGGGTTAATGCTATTAGCAAGAGCGGTATTCGTATTAGATGAAAATAACAAAGTTGTCTATAAAGAAATCGTCCCAGAAGGCACTGATTTCCCTAATTTTGATGCGGCATTAGAAGCGTATCGCAATATTTAATTGAATGTATAAGAGCGTTAGAGACGTATTAAGAAGTTGTCGAACTATATGATATTAACGTCTTGAAAGCTGTGATAAGGTTGAGGCAATGCGATTGTTGTGCTTGTCTCAGCCTTCTTTTTTTATTATGCTAGAAATATGGCGTGTCATCACGCTGATTGATAGAAGCTGTATACATGAGATTTTCTAGCATTATTGTTAAGATAAAAATATAGATTAGAATTTGAAAGGGCGTAACTTATGACACAATCACCGTCAATCATGGAGCAATTGTTTCAAAAACTCGATGAAAAGACTAAATCATTAAATGAAGAAAATGGGCAAAGTTTTATTGAAAATTTAGGATTAGCTATGGAATATTTTTATACAACAGAGCGATCATTGTTGGAACAAGCATCATTCCAAGACAGACGTAAAGCATTTCAATTTGCCTATTTAAGTCAATTACAACAAGAAGAAGTGCAAGCGAACCATCAAATCACACCAGATAGTATTGGGCTTGTTGTTGGGTTCTTAATGTCCCAATTTGAACCAGACGCATCAGCCATGCATATTGCTGATTTGGGAAGTGGGTCAGGTCATCTGAGTGCGACAATTCATGATGTACTAAAAGATGTGACGATGATGCACCATCTAGTAGAAGTTGATCCTGTATTATCACGTGTAAGTATCCACTTGGCAAACTTCTTGGAAATACCGTTTGATGTCTATCCGCAAGACGCAATCATGCCATTACCATTTGAGGATGCAGATGTGGTCGTGGGTGACTTACCAATCGGTTATTATCCAGTAGATGAACGTAGTCATGATATGCAATTAGGTTTTGATGAAGGACATAGCTATGCGCATTATTTAATGATTGAACAAGCGATTGCAGCATTAAAGCCATCTGGTTACGCATTTTTAGTCGTACCAACTCAACTTTTTGAAGGCGAACATGTGAAACAGTTGGAAAATTTCATTGCTACAGAAACAGAGATGCAAGCATTTTTAAACTTACCTGCGAACTTATTCAAAAATAAAAATGCACAAAAATCAATTCTTGTGCTACAACGTAAAGAGCAAGGTAAAACTAAGCCTGTCGAGGTTTTTCTAGCCAATATCCCTGATTTTAAGAGCCCACAATTATTCCAAAACTTCTTAGCGGAATTACAAACATGGCGTTCTGAAAATCATTAAAAATAACCTGTAATACGCTTGAATTAGAACTGTATTAATGGTTAAATAGATGTGGATAAATTTAAATATACTGGAGGACGTTCCTATGTCAAAGTTAATTTTGGCGATTAATGCTGGTAGTTCATCTTTAAAATTCCAATTAATCGAAATGCCGGAAGAAAAATTAGTAACTAAAGGTTTAATCGAACGTATTGGATTGAACGATTCAATTTTTACAATTGAAGTTGATGGTGAAAAAATTAAAGAAGTTAGTGATATTCATAACCATGACGAAGCGGTTAACATTATGTTAGACAGCTTCCAAAAACATGGTGTTATCAACGATATTAACGATATCGATGGTACTGGACACCGCGTTGTACATGGTGGCGAAACTTTCCCAGAGTCAGCTTTAGTAACTGATCAAGTGGTAAGTGATATTGAAAAATTAGCGGACTTAGCGCCGTTACACAACCCAGCGAACTTAATGGGTATTAACGCATTCAGAAAACTATTACCAAATATCCCACACGTTGCGGTATTTGATACTTCATTCCACCAAACTATGCCAGAATCTGCATACCTTTATAGCTTACCTTACGACTACTATAAAGATTATGGTATCCGTAAATACGGTTTCCACGGCACAAGCCACAAATACGTGTCACAACGTGCTGCAGAAATCCTTGGCAAACCAATTGAAGAATTACGCATGATTTCATGCCATATCGGTAATGGTGCGTCAATTACAGCTGTTGATGGTGGCGAATCAATTGATACGTCAATGGGCTTCACACCATTAGCGGGTGTAACAATGGGAACACGTTCAGGTAACGTTGACCCAGCTTTAATTCCATTCATTATGGAAAAAACTGGTAAAACAGCTGAAGAAGTAATCAATGTATTAAACAAAGAGTCTGGTTTATTAGGTATTACTGGTCAATCATCAGACTTACGTGACATTGAACAAGCTGCAAACGAAGGCGACGAGCGCGCTGAACTTGCATTAGAAATCTTTGCATCACGCATTCATAAATATATGGGTACGTATGCATCACGTATGCACGGTGTAGATGTTATCATCTTCACTGCAGGTGTTGGTGAAAACTCTGACGTAATTCGTGCACGTGTATTAGAAGGATTAGAATTTATGGGCGTTTATTGGGATCCACGTAAGAACGAAGGCTTACGCGGTAAAGAAGCAGAATTAAACTACCCACATTCACCTGTAAAAGTACTTGTAATTCCAACAAACGAAGAAGTTATGATCGCACGTGACGTTGTAACTTTCGGTAACTTATAAGATTGATGAAAACCCAAGTCGTTAACAATTTTTAGGATTGTTAGCGACTTTTTCTATTGTTGGAATGTATGATTAGATGTGGTAGGATTTCGGCTGTCATAAGTGATGCAGTGAGGGATAAAGAGTTTGACTGGAATCATATTTGTCCCAAACAATTCATTTTGAAGGAGATATTAAAATGTACAAATCATATTGGTTAAGCTTATTTAATTTCAAAGGTGTTTCAAAAGTATCTGATTTGATTATTTGTTTGATGATTAATATTGTCATTCTCGCTCTAATCAATTTAGTTGACATAATTGTACCTGTTTCAATAGAAAATGTGATTGTTGTAATTTATTATATCGTGTTATTTGCGATGATATTACCAACAGTTGCCCTGTTGTTTAGAGTTTGGAACGGCTATAAAATACGTTAGTTAATAGATAAATAAGAACAGGACAACGGATTCCGAAAAGAGACCAGTTGTCCTGTTAGTTTAATGTAAGTTGAAGTTTTTACCTAGTGATTATGAGAATCTGATTTGTCGTTTTTGTTGCTTTTACTGCGTACCCATTGAAGAATAAAGCCACATAAAATACCGAGTAATACACCTATAAATGCACCGGCAATTAGTGGAAGGTTAAATGAGTATTGCAATACAAGGCTTAGGACAACCGCGAAGATGATAATCAATAGGGAAAGGTAGTTGTCTTTTAGTGTTTTCATGTATTTCACTCCTATTTTTCTATTATAGCATCTCTCTGTAAAAGATAAATCATCGAGTCGAGAATCAGACATAATCTTTTTTTGCTTGACCGACTGTATTAAATTTACTATGATAAGTCAGAACGCAATGAATAAAGGTGATGACATGGATAAAAAATTGCCAATTGGTGTAGTAATTATTGTAGCGATTATAGTGCTCGGTTTTCAATACATGAATCAATCGGGACCATTTTCGGCCGGCAATACAGACAAATCAGAAGATACATATACGGTTAAACGCGTCATTGATGGTGACACAATTATTGTCAGTAAACCAGGAGAAGAAAATCAACGTGTGCGTCTGATTGGTGTGGATACACCGGAGACGGTAAAGCCGAATACGCCAGTTCAACCTTATGGTAAAGCGGCATCGGACTATACGAAAAAGCATCTTACAGGTCAGCAAGTAAGATTAGAATATGATCGTGAAAAGAATGATAGATACGGCAGGACGCTGGCTTATGTTTGGCTGGGTGATGATATGTTTAACGTGATGTTAGCAAAAGAAGGATTAGCGCGTGCTAAATTTTATCCACCTAATGATAAATACCGTATTCTAATTGAACAAGCACAAAAAGAAGCGCAGAAAAAGCAATTAAATATTTGGGAACGCTAAAAAAGTCTTTGTACGACATGGAATATGTTGTACAAAGACTTTTTATCATGTAAGGATAAAGAAAATGCAGATACACACTATTCAATGATGTACCTGCTGACGTGATAGTTGATTTATTTGCTTTCAGAAAGAATTGATTTTTGAATTTGGTCAAAGTTCTTTAAAATTTCATCCATTTTACTGTATTGTTCATCTGTAAATGTAATATAAACCTTGCGCTCATCTTCAGTAGAACGTTCTTTACCGATGATTCCCATTTCTGTAAGAGCTGTCAGAGATTTATGTACTTCCATTAAGCTAAAGTCGATAGATTGCTTCACTTTATGAAGTGAAATACGTTGACTATCAGCGGATTTTAGATGGTAGAGAAACAAAATATCATTAAGTTTAAGACCATATTGCTTTTTAATTTCACTTATAATTTTTTTTCGATAAGATTCATAGAAAAAAATCTGTTCAGAATCCATAGTGTAACCGTTTTTCATATTTCCACTCCTTATACACACAATATGCACTATACATCATATT
>NZ_PPRF01000125.1 GCF_002902145.1 Staphylococcus rostri
GATTTTACCAAGCAAAAACCGAGTGAATAGCGAAAGCTTGAAACTAAAATTATCGCTAGTCGTCAAATGACGACTCACATAATTAATAACACACAGGTTTGATTGAAAACGCTTGTCAGTCTATGAATCATGAACAAGAGCGAGTGCGCTTACTTTTGCGTAAGTAATCGAGCGATTGTGAAATGATGAAGACGAATGCGAGCGATTGACAATCAAAGCCAAAAGATTAAGTTATTAAGGGCGCACGGTGAATACCTTGGCACTAGAAGCCGAAGAAGGACGTTACTAACGACGATATGCTTTGGGGAGCTGTAA
>NZ_PPRF01000126.1 GCF_002902145.1 Staphylococcus rostri
TTAACATCGGCGCATTAAAAGACGGTCGTTATGATGACGTACAAGCAGACATCGCAGCGGTTGTAGAAGCATCAGGCGATAAAACTGTAAAAGTGATTATTGAAACAGTGTTATTAACAGATGAAGAAAAAGTGAAAGCAAGCGAATTATCAAAAGCTGCAGGTGCGGACTTTGTGAAAACATCAACTGGTTTCGCAGGCGGTGGCGCAACACCAGAAGACGTGAAATTAATGAAAGACACAGTCGGTGACGGTGTAGAAGTAAAAGCATCAGGTGGCGTGCGTAACTTGGCAGACTTCCAAGCAATGTTAGAAGCAGGTGCAACACGTGTTGGCGCAAGCGCAGGCGTTCAAATTATGCAAGGGTTAGAAGCAGACACGGATTATTAAGATAGAAACTATAATAGGAGTGATTGTGATGACAACACCATTTCAACGCGTTCATTTAATCGTAATGGACTCAGTAGGAATCGGGGAAGCGCCCGATGCGAAGGCATTCAACGATGAAGGATCACATACTTTAAAACATACATTAGAAGGCTTTGACCAAAAGTTACCGAACTTGGAACGTCTTGGCTTAGGTAATATTGACGACTTACCGGTTGTCGGCCGTGTCGATGAACCGGCAGGCTACTACACGAAGATGAGTGAAGCGTCTGTTGGGAAAGATACAATGACAGGTCACTGGGAAATTATGGGCTTAAACATTAACGAACCATTCAAAGTGTACCCGAACGGCTTCCCAGATGAACTTGTTGCGGAAATTGAACGCTTAACGGGACGTAAAGTCGTGGCGAACCGTCCAGCGTCAGGCACACAAATTATTGACGAGTGGGGTGCTCACCAGATGGAAACAGGCGACTTAATCGTCTACACATCTGCGGATCCAGTGCTACAAATCGCGGCACACGAAGAAATCATTCCACTTGAAGAACTGTATGATATTTGTGAGAAAGTCCGCGAGTTAACGAAAGATCCGAAATACTTGATTGGACGTATCATTGCCCGTC
>NZ_PPRF01000127.1 GCF_002902145.1 Staphylococcus rostri
CGATTGTCATGTCATCTGCGTCTTGAATTGTTACGTTTACAACTTGACCATCTGAATCTAATGCGTCATCACCTGTGTTGACTACTGTTGGACCGTTATAGCCGTCCGGTGTTTCGAACGTTACAACGTAGTCGCCGTTCGGTAAATCTGTGAAGATGTAGTTACCGTTCGCGTCTGTTGTTGTCGTTACTGTTGTACCGTCTGGTTTCGTTAATGTTACTGTAACACCTTCGATTCCTGACTCGTTCGCATCCTGGATACCGTCTTTATCTGCATCATACCAGACTTTATCTCCTAGATCATATAATACTTCACTTGGTGTAGTTGAATCAGATAATGAATCACTGCTTGAGTCACTCACTGAATCTGAAATTGAATCGCTGCTTGAGTCACTCACTGAATCTGAGATTGAATCGCTGCTTGAGTCACTCACTGAAT
>NZ_PPRF01000128.1 GCF_002902145.1 Staphylococcus rostri
CGCGGGATGGAGCAGTTCGGTAGCTCGTCGGGCTCATAACCCGAAGGTCGGTGGTTCAAATCCGCCTCCCGCAATATTTTTAAGTGGTCCCGTAGTGGAGCGGTTTAACACGCCTGCCTGTCACGCAGGAGATCGCGGGTTCGATTCCCGTCGGGACCGCCATTATTATGGTTCAGTAGCTCAGTCGGTAGAGCAAAGGACTGAAAATCCTTGTGTCGGCGGTTCGATTCCGTCCTGAACCA
>NZ_PPRF01000129.1 GCF_002902145.1 Staphylococcus rostri
GTCGTATATATGTTAAAAAAGCCGTTAAAATTCATTTTAGAGAATTTTAACGGCTTTTTCTTAGGGAATCTGAGTGCTTATGTCCCAGCCCCGTGTTCTTAAGTATGTTTTGCGTCAAAAACAAAAATTAAAAATTAATATTTACTCATATTTATTTTAGAAATACGAAACTAAATATGAGTAAAATAATAGTGGCTAATAATAGTAGTATACTTGATAATAGGTCTTTCTTTGTCTCATTTTTTTTATTTTTTTTAGTTAAGTCTTGTATTAATGAAAATATTGCAATTATCATTAATATACTAAACGCTATAATTGAGAGTAAAAACACTATCATTCTCCTTTATATTTATTTATAGAAAGGCATCCGAAATATTCGGACGCCCCTTATTAAGAATTAAATTACCAAGCTACAAATGCTTCTTCACCTAGTTGTCTCGCTTTACGTTTTAAGAACCACCAAAGTGCGGCGCCACTCAAACCTAAAATACCACCAGATGCACCTATAAGACCTAAAATAGAAGCAAGTGTTGCTCCAGCATTGATCATATCAAAAACTTTGTGGGCTGTGTCAGTAGAAATCGCTGTAACACCAACTAAATACGTAAATAATCCCAAAAGTTTTCCTAACATAATTCCACCCCTCAATTTACTTTATTGACTTCTACCAAGTAACAAAAGCTGCTTCACCTAATTTGGTAGCTTGACGTTTTAAAAACCACCAAAGTGCTGCACCACTCAAACCTAAAATACCACCAGATGCACCTATAAGACCTAGAATAGAAGCAAGTGTTGCCCCAGCGTTGATCATATCAAAAACTTTGTGAGCTGTTTGCGCTGAGATACCAGTTACTCCAATTAAAAAAGGTGCTAAAGAAAAAAGTTTTGTCGTCATGGCTTTTCACCCCCCTTCAAATATAATTTAATTATTTTGGTTTTACAAACTCAAGGCGAAGTAAGTTATAACCCCTTGAACCATAAGTATTATTATATATATAATTACTAGTTTTATTTTAACATTTAAACAATTAGTTAACTTACTCTTTTTAGTTAAATATATTAAAAGAACAATACTTAAAATAGGTAGTACTCCGAATATACTTAAAACAGATAATATTATGTTAGAATTTGTGAAATTAAAATAAGACAAAAAAGAGGTTGCTGAACCAATAACTATTTTATTTTTAATAAAGGCTATAATCATTTTTGCGAAAGAATCTAAAATAAGTGGTATTGTTGAAATAATATATATTTTAAAAAGTTTAATGT
>NZ_PPRF01000130.1 GCF_002902145.1 Staphylococcus rostri
GGCAAAGAGGTCACACCTGTTCCCATGCCGAACACAGAAGTTAAGCTCTTTAGCGCCGATGGTAGTCGGACTTACGTTCCGCGAGAGTAGGACGTTGCCAGTCTATTGTATAATGGAGAATTAGCTCAGCTGGGAGAGCATCTGCCTTACAAGCAGAGGGTCGGCGGTTCGAACCCGTCATTCTCCACCATTTGCCGGCCTAGCTCAATTGGTAGAGCAACTGACTTGTAATCAGTAGGTTGGGGGTTCAAGTCCTCTGGCCGGCACCATTATCTCGAGCCATTAGCTCAGCTGGTAGAGCATCTGACTTTTAATCAGAGGGTCAGAGGTTCAAATCCTCTATGGCTCACCATATAAATTTTATCGAGCAGAAGTAGTTCAGCGGTAGAATACAACCTTGCCAAGGTTGGGGTCGCGGGTTCGAATCCCGTCTTCTGCTCCATTATTTTTGCCGGGGTGGCGGAACTGGCAGACGCACAGGACTTAAAATCCTGCGGTAAGTGATTACCGTACCGGTTCGATTCCGGTCCTCGGCACCATCTAATATTTTAATAAATGCGCCCGTAGCTCAACTGGATAGAGCGTTTGACTACGGATCAAGAGGTTATGGGTTCGACTCCTATCGGGCGCGCCATTTTAATTACGGGAAGTAGCTCAGCTTGGTAGAGCACTTGGTTTGGGACCAAGGGGTCGCAGGTTCAAATCCTGTCTTCCCGACTTACTTAAATACCTTTTATGGGGGCTTAGCTCAGCTGGGAGAGCGCCTGCTTTGCACGCAGGAGGTCAGCGGTTCGATCCCGCTAGTCTCCACCATTATTTCTTTAAACATGAACATTGAAAACTGAATGACAATATGTCAACGTTAATTCCGATAATTTGAGTACTCAGAGTAGTACTTTCAAGAGTGATTGACTTAAAC
>NZ_PPRF01000131.1 GCF_002902145.1 Staphylococcus rostri
GATTTTACCAAGCAAAAACCGAGTGAATAGCGAAAGCTTGAAACTAAAATTATCGCTAGTCGTCAAATGACGACTCACATAATTAATAACTGGTGGATATTGGTGTCGTTAATAGCGATTGCCAATCATCACAAAGTTTGGATTGAAAGCATTTGCAGTCTATGAATTTCTTGATGAGTGCAGCGAAGATTACTAGTCGTAACTGAGCAAGCGAAGAAAGAAATGAAGACGAATGCGAAGGCTTGCCAAGACAAACACAAAGATTAAGTTATTAAGGGCGCACGGTGAATACCTTGGCACTAGAAGCCGAAGAAGGACGTTACTAACGACGATATGCTTTGGGGAGCTGTAA
>NZ_PPRF01000132.1 GCF_002902145.1 Staphylococcus rostri
ACTGATGTCTGACTGCGCTTTTAGCTTGTCCTCCAACTAGTCAGCCTTGCCGGGGCACTACAACGAAATCTTTGCTGACGCATGAGATTTCTGCACTTTAATAGAGATTCCCTTTATACTTTGCCAATTGCATTTACTGGATTATTTATATTTAGTAGCAGTAGCTGACTGATGTCTGACTGCGCTTTTAGCTTGTCACACAACTAGTCAGCCTTGCTGGGGCACTACAACGAAATCTTTGCTGACGCATAAGATTTCTGCACTTTAATAGAGATTCCCTTTATACTTTGCCAATTGCATTTACTAGTTCGCTTATATGAGTGGCAGTAGCTGACTGATGTCTGACTGCGCTTTTAGCTTGTCCTCCAACTAGTCAGCCTTGCCGGGGCACTACAACGAAATCTTTGCTGACG
>NZ_PPRF01000133.1 GCF_002902145.1 Staphylococcus rostri
GAATTTACTTTCTATATTTTTAAATCGATATACAAATCTTATTAAACGCGGAAAACATGCACCAGTTAAATTTTTTAAAACGACTAAAGTTGACTTATTAAAAATGTTAAGTAATAAATACTTAGACGACAATTCAAAGTCATTCATATATGATTTATTTCTAGGTAAATATGATATTAAAGAATAAAGGAACAAATGTGCATTTATAGAATGCACATTTGTTCCTTTTTACTTTTTAAATACTTTTTGATACTGAACATACCCTGATAGATAATGTTCTATATCATCTATTCTCACACGATAACCATGGTGCTTTATAAAGAATGAATTAAGAATTCTTTTCGGATTCTTGAAATACATTGCTATTTCTGGATAGAAATATCCTACTCTTTGATATTCTGCTCTCTTATGAATAGTTTTCATAAACTTCTCTTCATCAATATTCTTCTTAATTAAATCATCCAGTCCAAGTGATTTTCCTTTTTGTACTAAGTGATACGTTGCCATCATCATTTCAAGAAACGTTGGGAAAGTTGTTTCCCTTTGATAAATATAATCTAAGTATCCAGATACATTCTTAATACCCAATTCAAAATATCTTTCATCTGGATTGATTTGAATTAATTCATTAGTACAATATCCAAGCCAATGGTCATGATATTTCCAGTAATCTTTCTCTATAAATTTTTCAAACATCGTTTTAACAACATTAAGCCATTTCTCATTATTATCTCTCTGATATAATCTTAATAATGCTAAAGCTGCTTCACCATCATAGTAAATGATACGGAACTTTTCTTTAACCGATAAATCCGGATAGTTTAATACATGCGTCGTATCTCCATTGGTTACATCAATCATACTTAATAGACCTTCTGCGACACTTTGAGCGGCTTTCAAGAATTTATCATTCTTTTCATATTTTAAGTATTCACAAATTGCAAATATAAAGGCAGCACTTTGACCTAATTTAATTTCATTTATTTCTTCCGTATCATCAAATATATAGCCTTTTCCGTCTTTTTCAAATAAATAATTAGATATTAAATATTCTATTGGTTTAGCAGCTATCTTAATATCTTGGTTAGTATAATCGAGACCCTCGATTAAAGCATAAGTAGATGAAGAGTGTCTTAAAGTATTATAAAAACCTATTTCTTGGTGGATTTTATAATCAACTTAGCCACCTTTAGACAAAAAAACGCCACGTGAATTTCATGTTATTATTGAGGTTACCACACCAAATCAATAAA
>NZ_PPRF01000134.1 GCF_002902145.1 Staphylococcus rostri
GTAATGAGTGATTCAAGTGTGTAAAACGTAGATACAAATGACGAACGTAACGCATCATCTTTCACTAAATGTTGATGCATATACACACTTATTTTTATACTCATTATCGTAAAAATAATAATGTGGAGCATAAAAAATACAATACTTAGTTTCGAAAACGTAATAAGAACAATAATCGGAATATCAAGAACCATGTAGAAAATAATTTCTTGGAGACCACTTCCTATTTTCGGTATTTTGGGAATTGCTAAATTTGTGAGTATCCCCATTACAGAGATTCCTATCCATAGAAAACCAATCTCATCACTAAACGCCGCTTGCCATTGATTTGAAGGCCCTATATCCAATATTGTCGGTACAATTAACAATAACAAAACGACAAACAATACATTATTACTTCTAAATAGCACCCAAATGTTACGAGCATTTTGCATCCATGATTGTTCGACTTTTTCAAAACCAGCAGTTAATTCATTGGATCTTATATTTAATTTTCGTTCAGGTAACACAAAGTATATCACAATAGCCAACACTACAAAGAAAAGTACACTTATCATCACTGGCAAAAATAAATAAACCTTAAATAAAAACTGTGCACTGACAAAGCCTATACATAAAGAAAACAGCGCACCAAAGAACGCAACTCTTGAAAAAACACGATCTAACGAGACAGTACTTTTATCTTCTAATTGATTCATATACCAACTACTTAGACTTCCAGATAACATTGCCTCAGCGATTCCGGTGATCAAACCAGATAGCATTAATAACACAAAATTATCTGTAATCAACATAGCTAAGCCAACAGCTCTTAACACACAACTGAGCATAACTATTTTCTTTTGACCAATTGTATCTGCTAAAATGCCAGACGGTAACTCACTTAGCGCAGCAGCACCCCAAAAAACTGATAAATACACGCCGACTTCCGTATAACTATAACCAAGCTCAACTAAAAAAATATAAAGAATTGGCGTGAACAACGCAACACCAGAAATTATAAAAGTATTAAATGTGATATATAAAACACTTAGCCGTTTATTACTCATGAGTCATCACCGTTATTCACCCAATAATGCCTACCCTCTTTATCTCTTATTAACATGGCGTAATCGACTAAATAACGTCTCAGTACAACAAAATCATCATAATACTTTTGTAATATTTCATTCACTTCTCGTTCAGAATATGACTTATTGATATTGAAATCTGCAAGAATCAGTTTAAGTAATTCAATTTTATCTTTCTCTTTTCTAGGCAATGTGATTATTTGGCCATTTTTCATAAATCGTTGTATAACATCTGTCATCATTCCATCCCCCAATTAATTATGTCTAAATCATGACATAATTATCTAAATATTTCAAATTTAATTTTGTGCATAGCATTTAATTTGAAAATAAAAACCTGTATGAATATAAATACAGGCAATGAAATATGAATTATACGATTGATACTAAGTCACTTATAAACTTTTCTAAAGATTCAACAG